>JAFYNC010000104.1 GCA_017549905.1 Clostridia bacterium
CCCTTAAACTTATTGAAGGAACTGCTACTACATTCTTTAAAATGGTTAAAAAAGTTTTATATAAAAACATAATTAATAAACTTGCAGCTTTGGTACTTAAAAAAGATTTATATGGTTTAAAGGCTATGATGGATAGCTCTGAGGTAGGCGGTGCCCCACTTTTGGGCGTCAAGGGTACTGTTATTAAGGCTCATGGCAGTTCAGATGCCAAAGCAATTAAAAATGCTATAAGACAGGCAGTTGTTTTTACTGAAACTAAGGTTATAGATAAAATATCTGCTAATTTATCACAGGAATAAGGTTTAAAATAATGAAGGCTTTAGAACAAAATTTAGGCTACAGCTTTAAAAATAAAAATCTGCTTATAAATGCTCTTTGCCATTCCTCCTATGCAAATGAGGTAAGAAACGGCACAAGTTCAAATGAAAGACTTGAATTTTTAGGGGATTCTGTTTTATCGGTTGTGGTAGCAGATTATCTTTACAATAATTTTAAGAATTTGCCCGAAGGTGAGCTTACAAAATTAAGAGCTTCTTTGGTGTGTGAAAAGTCGTTATGCTCTTTTTCACGTGAACTTGATATCGGTGAATTTTTAATGCTTGGCAAGGGCGAGGAAAAAGGTGGCGGCAGAGAAAGAGATTCTATTTTAGCTGATGCTTTTGAGGCGGTACTCGCCGCAATGTATCTTGATGGCGGAATGGAAATTGCAAGAAAACACGTTTTACGCTTTATTTTGCCCGAGCTTTCACATACAGATGATGAGGTATTTAAGGATTATAAAACCGCTCTACAAGAGATTATTCAGCGTAATCCCGAAGAATCGGTAACATATATTCTTACTGCCGAGTCAGGACCTGACCATAATAAAGTATTTGAGGTTGAGGTGCATCTTAACTCAAATGTTATAGGTAAAGGTAAAGGCAAATCAAAAAAAGCGGCAGAACAGTCTGCGGCAAAGCAAGCGCTTGAGCTTATGGGTGCGCAGATATGAGTGAAATACACTCTAATATTTCTATTTTTGTGCCGCATATAGGCTGCCCCAATAAATGCAGCTTTTGCAATCAACGCCATATAACAGGTGTTTGCAAAGCGCCTCATCCCGAAGATGTATTAAAGGCGGTAAAGGAAGCTAAAAAGTCTTCAAAATATAATCCTGCTACTACTCAGATAGCTTTTTTTGGCGGTAGTTTTACAGCTATTAACCGTAACTATATGATGACCTTGCTTGAAGTAGCATCAAATTGTGTTATAAACGGCGATGTGAGCGGTATCAGAATTTCAACAAGACCTGATGCGATAGACAGAGAGATACTAACTGTTTTAAAGCAAAATAATGTTACTGCAATAGAACTTGGGGCTCAAAGTCTTAATGACAGAGTGCTTAAAATGAATAATCGCGGTCATTGTGTGGCAGATGTTGAAAATGCTTCAAAGCTTATTCGTGAGTTTGGTTTTGAACTTGGTCTTCAAATAATGACAGGTCTTTTTAATGATACCGATGAAAAGGCTATAAAAACCGCTAAAAAAGTAATAGAAATTAAGCCTGATACAGTTCGTATTTATCCGACTGTTGTTTTAAAAGATACACATCTTGCGGCGCTTTATCTTGATGGTATTTATAAACCTCAGGAACTGAATGATGCAGTAAATCTTGCTTCAAAGCTTTATCTTATGTTTACCGAAGCTGGAATTAAGGTTATTCGTTTAGGACTTCATTCTATTGAAAGCAAGGCGTTTCTTGCAGGTCCTTGGCATCCTGCTTTTAGCGAACTTTGTTTGTCTTCAATAATGCTTAAAAAAGCACTTAAGCTACTTAATACAAAAGGAAAATATACAATTTACGTTTCAAAATCTGATGTTTCAAAAATGATTGGTCAAAAACGTAGCAATATAATATATCTTGAAAGTAAAGGCTTTTTGTGTAAGGTTAAGGAAAAGTCTGGTATTGACAGTTTAGAATTGCAAATCGAAAGGGAAGTGTGAAAAAATGCTGTTAAGTTCAATTGAAATACAGGGTTTTAAATCCTTTGCTGATAAGACAACTCTTAAATTCGGCAAGGGAATAACTGCCGTTGTAGGACCTAACGGTAGCGGAAAAAGTAATATTTCAGATGCTGTGCGTTGGGTTTTGGGCGAGCAGTCAACCAAAAGTCTCCGCGGTCAGTCAATGGAAGATGTGATTTTCGGTGGAACTGAAAACAGACGTCCCCACGGTTTTTGCGAGGTTACACTTAATATCAATAATACTGACAGAAGCCTTAATTTTGATAATGATTTTGTAAGCATTACAAGAAGATATTATCGTTCTCACGAAAGTGAGTATGCAATAAACGGCGTTTCGGTAAGACTTAAGGATATTCACGAATTATTTATGGATACAGGTCTTGGACGTGACGGTTATTCTATGATAGGTCAAGGTAAAATTGATACTATTATTAGCTCTAAATCAGGTGAGCGTCGCGATATTTTTGAAGAGGCTTCAGGTATTTCTAAGTATAGATACCGTAAAATTGAGGCCGAAAGAAAGCTTAATGCGGCAGAAGAAAATTTGCTTCGTCTTCACGATATTTTAGATGAATTAAAATCTCGCGTAGGTCCTCTTGCAGAGCAAAGCCGCAAGGCTGAAAAATTCTTGGAATTGGCAGAGCAGAAAAAGGGACTTGAAATAGGTCTTTGGCTATATACTCTTAATAATTCAAAGCAAGCGCTCAGAAATCAGGAGAGCAAAATTGCTGCGGCTCAGTTATCTTATAAAGAAATTGAACAGTCGTTAGAGGAATTTGACCGCAAAACTGAGCAAAATACATCTTATTTTGCTCG
>JAFYNC010000105.1 GCA_017549905.1 Clostridia bacterium
AGTTCTAAAATAACTGCCCTCTATTTATTTTTTTCACAGAATATTAATAGTTTTATGCTTGACAATATAGGTGGATAGTCTTATAATTAGTTAGCAAACTAACAAATATAAAGTAGGTGTTCATAATCAGAGAAAATGATATAGGCTTTGTTGTTAGAAAACTTTCAAATCTTATTAAACGTGATGTTGAGAAATCGAGGATTAAACTCGGTTTTGAAGATATAAAAGGCATTAATGGTTGGGCGATTGCCTACTTTTATGAAAACCGCGATAAAGATGTGTTTCAAAAGGATTTCGAAACTAAGTTTTCTATCAGGCGGTCTACTGCGAGCGTTATACTTAAGACTATGGAGCAAAAGGGACTTATTGAACGAATAGGTGTCAAAAGCGATGCAAGGCTTAAAAAAATAGTGCTTACAGAAAAGGCTGTTGATATTCATAAAAAAATCACAAAGGAAATTGAAGAAAGAGAAGCACGTTTAAGAAAAAACGTTACAGAAGAAGAACTTAAAGTGTTTTTTAATTGTATTACCAAGTTTTGCGCAAATATGGAGGACCAAAATGATTAAAACCTTAGCAAAAAGTATCAGAGAATATAAGTTACCCTCAATTCTGACACTTATTTTTATTATGGGTGAGGTAATTATAGAGGTGTTAATACCCTTTATAACTGCTGACCTTGTTAACAACATTAAAGCAGGTGTTGATATTAATTATGTTTTAAAAACAGGCCTGCTTCTTATTTTAATGGCACTAATTTCGCTTTGCTGCGGTGGTATTGCCGCTTTAACCTGTGCTAAAGCATCGGCGGGTTTTGCAAAAAATCTCAGAAGCGATATGTTCTCTAAAATTCAAAGCTACTCGTTTGCAAATATTGATAAATTTTCATCAACATCGTTGGTAACACGTCTTACAACAGATATTACACACGTGCAGATGTCTTATATGATGATTATAAGAACCGCTATCAGAAGTCCTATGTTGTTTATATTCTCGGTATTTATGGCTTATAAGATGGGCGGATCATTAGCCACAAGCTTTGTTGTTGTAATTCCTGTTTTGATTTTTGGATTACTTATGGTAAGCCAAAAGGCTATGCCTGCATTTAGAAGAGTTTTCAAAAAGTATGATAAGTTAAACGAATCTATTGAAGAAAACGTGCGCGGAATGAGGGTTGTAAAAGGCTTTTCACGCGAGGATTATGAAAAAGAAAAGTTTGGTTTTGCTGCTGATGGCATTACTAATGATTTTACAAAGGCTGAGCGTATCGTAGCGATTAATACACCGCTTATGCAGTTTTGTATGTATTTCAATTCGGTTGTTATTTTGTTTTTAGGCTCTTATCTTGTTATTTCAAGCGGTGGCCTTAAGGTTGACGTTGGTCAGATTTCTGCAATGCTTACCTATGGTGTGCAAATTCTTATGTCGCTTATGATGCTTTCAATGATTTATGTTATGATTACTATCTCACTTGAATCAATGAAACGTATTTGCGAGGTTTTAAAAGAAGAACCATTGCTCAAAAACCCAGAATCACCTGAATATGAGGTTAAGGACGGCTCGGTAGTATTTAAAAATGTCAGTTTTAAATATTCTAAAGATGCTAAGCGTTACGCATTAGAGGATATTAACCTTGAAATAAAATCGGGTATGACAGTGGGTATTATCGGCGGTACAGGTTCGAGTAAATCTTCGCTTGTACAGTTAATACCACGTCTTTATGATGTTACCGAGGGCAGTGTAGAGGTAGGCGGTATTGATGTTAGAAATTATGATATTAATACCTTGCGCGATAGTGTTGCTATGGTGCTCCAAAAAAATCAACTGTTTTCGGGAACAATTAAGGAGAACTTACGTTGGGGTAAGGAAGACGCTACCGACAGTGAGATTATTGAGGTTTGCCGTTTGGCTCAGGCAGATGAATTTATTGAAAGTTTCCCTGAAAAATATGATAAATATATTGAACAGGGCGGAACAAATGTGTCGGGTGGACAAAAGCAGCGTCTTTGCATAGCCCGTGCACTTTTAAAGCATCCTAAAATATTAATACTTGATGACTCTACAAGTGCAGTTGATACTAAGACTGATGCATTTATTCGCAAGGGCTTTAAGGAATATATTCCAGAAACTACAAAAATAATTATTGCTCAGAGAATAGCATCGGTTGAGGATGCAGATATGATTATTGTAATGAATAACGGAAAAATTGAGAATGTGGGTAATCATAAGGAATTGCTCCAAAACAGTGAAATTTACCGCGAGGTTTATGAACAGCAGATAGGCGGAGGTGATGAGGCATGAGAACACCTAATATGAGAAATACACCACCTGCTATGAACGGTAGACCGCCTAAAAGAAAGTTTAGTATGTCTACCTTTAAGCGAGTGCTCAAAATGCTTTTCACTTATTATCCTAAATTATTTCCTATTGCAATAGTATGTATTATTTTTTCGGCAATAGTGGCAACCGCGCCCGCTATATTTAACCAACAAATACTTGAGGTTATTGAAGAGTGGTTTTCAAGCCGCGATTGGAACGGTGCTAAGGAAATTATAATTCCGAAAATTATAATTTTGGCAACTCTTTATCTAATTTCTTTAATAGCGGTAATAGCTCATACTCAACTTATGGCTTATATAACTCAAGGATTTTTGGGTAATGTGCGTAAAACTCTGTTTAGCAAGATGCAGAATTTACCTATCAGGTATTTTGACTCTAACAAACACGGTGACATTATGAGCCATTACACTAATGATATTGATACGCTTCGTCAACTTGTTTCACAGTCTATACCTGCTTTATTGCAGTCGGGTATAATTGTTACATGTGTATTTGCAATTATGCTTTGGTACAGTATTTGGATGACACTTGTTGTGGCTTTGGGCGTTTTTGCATTAACCTATATTACTAAAACTGTTGGTGGCGGTAGTGCAAAATACTTTATTCGTCAGCAAAAGTCTATAGGTAAAACAGAGGGCTTTATTCAGGAAATGATGAGCGGACAAAAGGTTATTAAGGTTTTCTGCTATGAGCAAAAAAGCAAGGAAGCCTTTGATAAGGTTAATGAGGAACTTTTTGAGGATAGCAGACGCGCTCATTCTTATGCTAACCTTTTAGGTCCTATCAATATGAATATAGGTAATATACTCTATGTTATTATTGCTACAGTCGGTGGATTTTTATTGCTTTCAAATATACCGAATTTAAGCATTTCGGGCAAGGCTTTTAGTATCAGCATAGCAATACCTTTCCTTAATATGACAAAGCAGTTTACAGGTAATATAAATCAGGTTTCACAGCAAATTAACTCTATTGTTATGGGCCTTGCGGGTGCAGAAAGAGTGTTTGCACTTATGGACGCAGAGCCTGAAAATGATGGCGGTTATGTTACACTTGTTAACGCTAAAAAAGACGCCAACGGCAATATTACCGAAAGTAATGAGAGAACAGGTTTGTGGGCTTGGAAACACCCTCATAGCGACGGCACGTTAACCTATACCGAGCTTCAGGGTGATGTAAGGCTTTGTGATGTTGATTTCGGATATAATGAAGATAAAATGGTGCTTCATAATATTGACTTGTATGCGAAACCCGGTCAAAAGGTAGCCTTTGTTGGCGCTACAGGTGCAGGTAAGACCACAATTACTAATCTTATAAACCGTTTTTATGATATTGCAGACGGTAAAATAAGATATGATGGTATAAATATTAATAAAATTAAAAAGTCCGACCTTCGCCGTTCTTTAGGTTTAGTTTTGCAAGAAACCAACCTGTTCACAGGTACTGTTATGGATAATATCCGTTACGGCAGACTTGATGCTACTGATGAAGAATGTATTAATGCGGCAAAGCTTTCAGGTGCTGATGATTTTATTTCAAGATTGCCTAAAGGGTATGATACCGAGCTTGATAATAACGGTGCTAACCTTTCTCAAGGTCAGCGTCAGTTAATTGCTATTGCCCGTGCTGCAGTTGCAGACCCACCTGTTATGATACTTGATGAAGCAACTTCAAGTATTGATACACGTACTGAGGCAATTGTGCAAAAGGGTATGGATTCGCTTATGAAGGGCAGAACAGTATTTGTAATAGCACATAGGCTTTCAACTGTTAAAAACTCCGATGTTATTATGGTGCTCGAGCATGGCAGAATCATAGAACGCGGAACACACGAAGACCTTATTTCACAAAAGGGCAAATACTATCAGCTTTATACAGGCGCTTTCGAGCTTGAATAAATTTATAGAATATTCCTCTCTTTAAATGAATACTATTTATTAGTAAATTCACAAAGAGAGGATATTTTTATGGAAAAAATTTTAAAGACGAATGTTTATTTTAATGATACTGAGTTTTGCGATACTACAGAGCAAGCAATTGATGTAGACTTTACTTTACCTGATTATTGTGCTGATATTTCTAAAATTTTCAAATGTCAGGCAGTACCGCGAATTTCTTCAAAGGGTATTAACGGCAAAACTGTGAATATTGATGGCAATATTGCAATAACGATTCTTTATTGTGATAAGGATGGGAATTTTTGCTCTTATGATTATCAGTATCCATTTTCAAAAAGCCTTGAAATGCCTAATGAATGTATGGGTGCTAATCTTTGCGCAAAAATCAGAACAGAATATATTAATTGCAGAGCAGTTACGGGAAGAAAGGTAGATATTCACGGCGCTTGCAGTATCAATATTAAGGTTTTTAAAAGAAAATGCGCAGATATTATATCTGATTTTGATGATAGCAGTGTTGAATTAAGACGCGGTGTAGCCCCTGCAACAGTACCCATGGGATATTCAGAAAAATATTTACTAATTGAAGAAGAAATATTAA
Organism: Clostridia bacterium; assembly: GCA_017549905.1. GTDB lineage: Bacteria > Bacillota > Clostridia > Oscillospirales > Acutalibacteraceae > UBA737. Next base: position 4,840 of record JAFYNC010000105.1, read on the forward strand.
TTGGAGATACAAAACCCGCTATCAGAAACATTTTGAGAAGTGAGGCAGTGTCTTGCGTTAAAGAAACCAAGGTAATAAACGGAAAAGCGGTTGTAAAGGGTGAACTTTCGGTTTCTATTCTTTATTGCCCTGAAAATTCCCCGAATCCGCAGTGTATTAAAAATATTATACCTTTCAGCCAAATTATTGATGTTGAGGGTATAACAGAAAGTTGTGAATGTGAAACTAAATCTGAAGTGGCTTTATTTGAGATAAAACCAAGAATGTCGCAAAACGGAGAAAACAGAAGCTTTTCACTCACTGCTAAAATAATGCTAACTTGTGAGGCATATTGCGGAAATGAAATAGCAGTTATTTTAGATGCTTTTTCGAGAAAATATGAAGCTGAAATTATTAAGAATAATGTTTGCTTTGAAAAAATAACACATAATATTAACGAGGTTTATAATTGCAAAAAAAACATAAAGCTTGACACCAACATTTCTTCTGTTATTGACCTTTGGGCTAATGTTAACCCGGTGAATACAAAATTTGAAAAAGAGGATATTATTATTAGCGGCACTATAGTTGCAGGAATGATAATTTGTAATGAAGAGGGGAATGCGGTTTATTTTGAAAAACCGATTGATTTTGAATATAAATATCATTTGGGCAGATGCCTTTGCTTGCCGCACAGTGAGCCACAGATAGAAATTAAATCCTGCGGATATACAATTTCTGCGGCTGATAATATTGAAATAAGAATTGAACTTTCGGTTAATGC
>JAFYNC010000106.1 GCA_017549905.1 Clostridia bacterium
ATGAGAAAATTTATAAGTTTGATTAGTAGTTTTGTTTTTATTTTAGGTGTAGTAGCCGTGCCGTTTTATTATTCCATAGTAGCACTTACAAAACCAAAAACAGTGGCAATGGTCATTAGGGAGGTAGACTATAAGCAGGTAATTCAAAAAAATCCCGCTTTAAAAAAGACATTTGCCAAATATGATATAACACCGACAGACGTGGATACTATTATGAAAAGCACACAAGCCGGTGAACTTGTTGAAATTTATGCAGATGAGGTTACTCAGATTTTCCTGGATATTCCTGACAAAAAGAAACTTGATGTTGGGTATATAAAGGGAATTGTAAATAATAATATTGATAAATTCTTAGACATTACCGAGCAGAATACCAATTTTAAATTAGATCATAAAACGTTAAAAAAAGAAGTAGCCCAGTTTTTAGAAAAAAACGAACCCACCATTGAAGAATCGGTAGAATTAATTGAGGAAGTAAGAGATGTTGTTAAAACTATACACACTTCACGGGTTGTTGAAAAAAAGATTTCTTTCTGGATAGCAGTTGTATTTATTATTGTATCACTTATTATGATGGCGGATATAATTGTGCTTATGCATAGCAATGGCTTTTTATGGGTAGGTATTGATTTTGCGATTATTAGTGTGTTGCTTGGACTTATTATTGGATTTTGCAAAAGCAATTTCATAAACACGCTGGCATTAGGGATTTCGAATTTCGGAGTTAGCATTATTGAATCTGCCATAATGGTAAGTACAGAAAAAATGTTAATTGCAGCTTTCGGCACAACGATTTTATCGGTATTATTTATCGGCTTTTTTGTGGCGCTTAAGTTGCTTAAGCGCAAATACCTAAATAATACATTGCCAAAAGCGCAAGAAGATATTGCAGTTGAGGAATTATAAAGTTATATAAGAACAACCTTGTTCTCTTTGGAACAAGGTTGTTTAATTTACAAATCAAATATTTTTTATTCTGAGACCTTTGGGGTAATGGTTTTTGGCTATGCCCGATACAACCTTTGCACCGCCTATAGCGCATCCGTTAACAGTAACCACAGCCCAACCGTTTGAGATATTTGTTTTAATTTCTTCGCCGTGCAAATACCTCATTATTTCTTCGCTGTCTGAGGAAAGCTCAATTTTTCGTTTGAAATATTTGCCCATTCCCATAAAAAACTGATGGTGGGGGAGAATGTAATTTTTCTTAATTTCACCTATTGTAATTCCGCAACAAAATGCAACGCCGTCTTTCACCTGGAAATCGGGTGTAAAGTAAACGGGATTGTTATTATACATACGCACATTTTCAATATCATATTCAGTTAATGTATCATTTAAAAACTCGGTTACGGTTTTATCAGGTGTTTTGGGTTTTTGGCAAGAGCTATATTGAGGTAAAGGCTCATTTGTGTTTTTAAGCACTGCCATAAACTGTCCTTCGCCTTTTGATTTGTGGGGATAAAAACGTCTGGCAAAGTGAATATCATTAGTTTGACAACCATCAAAAATAATTCCGCTTTCGGTTGCTCTTTCTACTTCTTCGGTGGTTTTCATAATCTTAAACTCGGGATGCTTTTGCAAAAAAGCATCAACAACCATTTCATTTTCCTCTAGTGAAAAGGTGCAGGTTGAGTAGATTATAAATCCACCGTCTTTAAGGCATTTCACTGCATTTTCAAGAATTTTTTCTTGTCTTTCAGCGCACATAAGCACATTTTCCTTAGACCATTCGCTTACGGCAACTGCTTCCTTGCGAAACATACCTTCACCCGAACAAGGGGCATCAACCATAATTAAATCGAAGGTTTTCGGAAAAGTTTTTGAAAGCTTTTCTGTATCCATACAGGTGGTGACAACATTAGTAAGACCCAGTCTTTCAATATTTCCTGTAAGAATTTTACAGCGCGAAGGAATAATCTCATTAGAAACAAGCACACCGTTTTTGCCAAGTTTGTTTCGAAGCTGTGTGCTTTTACCACCGGGAGCGGCGCACATATCAAGAATTTTCCAGTCCTCATTTATTTCAACACACTCGGCAGGCGCCATAGCGGCAGGTTCCTGCACATAAATCATACCCGCATGGTGAAATGGATGGTTTCCAACCTTTTCATAATCTAAATAATATCCGTTATGTACATAAGGTATTTTTTCATTTCCAAAGATATTTATTTTTTCGAAATCCTCAGCAGATATTTTTTCGGTATTAATCCTAAAGCCTTTAACAGAGTCTTTTTGCAGTTCCGATTTGTATGCTTCAAAATCTTTGCCTAAAAGGCTTAGCATACGCTCTTCATATTCTTTTGGTAAATCAATCATTATCTATCACCGTTTCGCTGTAAAGCATACACATTGCAACCGCTGTAATAGCGGCGGTTTCTGTTCTGAGTATTCGTTTTCCAAGCGATATGATTTCGGCACCTGCAGCGATACATTTATCAATCTCTTTTTGTGAAAAACCGCCCTCAGCGCCGATTAAAATGCCAATATTCATACCCTTTTTAATTTTAAGCAAGGTTTCTTTAGTGGCTTTCATACCTTTTTCGTTTTCGTAAGGAACGATTAGCAAATCTAAATCTTTAGCCTTTTCTAATGCGTCATTTAACTTTAGAACATTATGAATTTCAGGGATAATGTTTCGTTTGCTCTGCTTTGCCGCGCTTTCGCTTATTGCTTGCCAACGCGCAACTTTTGAAGCTTTCTTTTTATCATCAAGTTTAACAACACAGTGCTCCATCTCGGTTGGAATAATACCTGCAACGCCTAATTCAACACACTTTTGAATTATAAGTTCCATTTTATCTGCCTTTGGAAGCCCTTGAAAAAGATAAATGTTTATAGGCAGTGAGGTGTCGTTATAGTTTTCCTCAACGATTTTTGCAAAAACAGTATCATCAGTTATAGATTCAATTTTACAAAGGTGGCTTTGCCCCTCATCTGAAACTAAAATATTATCACCTATAGACATTCTCAGCACGTTTTTTATGTGATTACAGTCACTGCCTGTGATAACATAGCAGTCGCCGTTGCGGTCATTTTGTTTACTAAAAAAATTAAACATTTTAAACTTCTCTCTTTTTAATTTATAGGTTCAAAATCACTTGCGGGGTGTTTGCAAAGCGGACATATATAATCGCTTGGCAGGGTATCACCCTCATAAACGTAACCGCATATTTTACAAACAAAGCCTTTTGATTTTTTGGGTTTAGGTTTCACATTATCAAAATAATACTGATATGTCATTGAGGGGTTTTCGCTTAAAACTAAAGCCTCAGTGATTTCGGCTAAAAACTCGGTGTGAGTTCCAAGGTCACGCATATCGGTCACTTTAACACAAATAACAGAATTTGCATATTTGTTAAGATATAAAACATTGTTTTTTGCGCGCGAGGCATAGTTAATATCTGCGAATTTGTCGGTATCACGTCCACTTTTAAAACCGAAATCTTGGAAAACAGAAAACGGTGCCGATGTGTCGAGTATGCTTATGGTAGCAACTTTTGTTTTGGCTATCATATCGTGTGTTAAATTTTGTTTGTTTACTGTGAATACAATTTTTTTGGGAACATCTGTTACCTGCATAACAGTGTTTATTATACAACCGTTGTCTTTATCATCTTGTTTTGCAGATAAAACAAAAAGACCATAGCTTAATTTAAAAAAAGCGTCGTTATTAATTGAACCGTTCAAAATAACACCTCATAATTTAATACTTATTTCGCCTGAATTCAAAAGCTCCTCGGTTTCATCATCATACCTTACCGCAAGCCTACATTCATCGTCTATAAAAAGGGCGGTAGCAGGGGTGGAAGAGCCGTTTCTTATTACATTTATTCTTTTATCTTTTAAGTAAGAATATTCTTTGTATTTTGAAATAAAAGATTTGTTTTGAAGATTTTCACAGTATAAACTAATGTTATTTAAAATTTCGGCGCAAAGTTTGTTTCGCAAGTTTTCTTGTGTTTTTTCTGAAACTGCACCGGCAATATTTTTAATTTCACTGTTAAAATCATTTTCGGGAGTATAAACGTTAACCCCTATTCCAATGATAGCCCAATCAAATTTAAGGGTTTTTGGGTTGATTGCGCCTTCGGTAAGTATTCCGCAAACTTTTTTGCCCTCTAATAATATATCATTAACCCATTTTATTTCGGTTTTTTTACCTGTGAGCGAAAAGATAGCTTCATTTACCGCTACTGCGGCGGCGGCAGTTAAAAGAACACTTTTTTCTGCCTCTAAGTCAGGCTTTAGTAAAACACTCATATAAATTCCTGAGTTTTTGGGCGAGTGGAATTTTCTGTCAAATCGTCCGTGACCTGAGGTTTGTGTGTTGGCAATTATTACGGTGTGAGGCTCGGCATTGTTTTTAGCAAGTTGCTTTAAGTAAATATTAGTCGAGTCAATCTCATCGAATACTTTTATGTTATATTCATCATTTAAATGTTTTGAGATTTCTTTTTCACATAATATATCTTTCATACCGTCACCTCTTTTTTAAAATAATAACAGATTAATAAGAAAAATGCAAATACTAAACCGCTGTTTTAAACAGCGGTTTAGTATCAATTTTCAAAAAGTTTGTTTGCGAAGTCTTCTGCAAAGGCGGTAAGCTTTTTAAAATCCATTGCAGATATATAATATTTTTCAAGTTCATCGTGAACTGTTTTTGCCTTGTTTAAGCAGTTACATCCTAAAATCAGCAACTGCTTAACTATTTTCTCGTTAAGCTTTAAATGGTTTTTTTGGCGGCTTAAAGCGGTGGCATTAATAAATCTTCGCGCGTGTATACGGCGAACATCTGTATTTAGGTGCATATAATCATATTCTCTTAAAAATGCCAACGAAAGTTCGGGAATTATTATGCCATCTATAAGCGCTGAAGGCAAAAACGGATTTTTAACAGTTATTATTTCATAACCATTGTTTAAAGCATATTCTCTGATTTTTGGGAAAAGTATACTTGACACCGAACCGAATCGGTCATCAATTATCACAGCATTTTCACACTCGTCAAGCGCAGTGCCGCCAAATGCCACAACGCCTTTTGGTGTAAGACCGCCGAGATATCTTACCCACTCATAAGAATTGCCTCTTTTTGCGGGGATGTGCTTTTTGCATAATTTTTTTGCAAATTGAGTCACTTTTTCCTTGTCGGTAAATGTGAGAGATAAATTTAAGTTATCATAAATCAGTGCGCCTGCGGATTTAAAATATTTCGAGGCTGATTTATGGTAATTTTTATTTTCTTTAGTGGCTAATATTATTTCGTTTCGGTATGTTTCTAATTCTTCAGTTTCCCAAAACTGACCAAAATTAAGTATTTCTTCGCACACACCGGGTAAAACAGGGTCTAATGTGTGGGGAGCGGTGCCGTCTAATATTACTGTTTTTATATCGGAGATTATCACTCCATCAAGTGAGTTGGGATCGCTGCTGCAAGGACATAAAACCGTTTTAATATTTTTTTCCTCTGCCTTTGCCGCAAGATATTTCATAAAAGATGATTTTCCCGTTCCGGGACCGCCTTTTATTATATAAGCCTTCCAATTATCCAAAGGGTTATAGCAGTTGCCGAAATCAGAAACAAAGCCCTCACAGGAATTACTTGCTAAAAAATATTTTAAATTAAATTTTTTCACATTATTACCTCCAAACACTACATTTTATTCTAAAAAGTTTGTTTTGACACAAAGCGGTGTTTGTGGTAGAATACAGGAAGAGTCGGTCAGACGGTTGCGGATATTTTTATATCTGAGGAAAGTCCGAGCCCCACAGGGCAGAATAGCGGCTAACGGCCGCCGAGGGTGACCTTAGGGAAAGTGCAACAGAGATATACCGCCGTATTTATACGGTAAGGGTGGAAAGGCGAGGTAAGAGCTCACCGGTCTCACGGGAACGTCGAGATCCTGTAAACCCTATTCGGAGCAACGTTAACTGTGGCGATACATTTGCCCGATGTGCCACGAAAAACGGCTTGAGCGCAAGGGGCAACCCTGCGTCGAGATAGATAACCGTCCACGACAGAACTCGGCTTACCGACCGACTCAACATTTAAAAGAAAAAGACTATTTATAGGGGTTATACTATAAAGAACAGTTAAAAATCCGCTCGAGAGAATCGGGCGAATTTTTTTTACGTTGAATCCCTAGAAGAAAAATGGTATAATTTTAATAATAAATTATTGTCACCATATAAAAACTATGGGTGGCTTAATAGTCCATTGACGGTTATTTTTTGCTGTCATAGAATGGTTGAAAGAGGTGGTTATATATGATTGATAAAAAAACATTTGGATTATTCATAAAAATTAAACGAACCGAGAAAAACTATTCGCAAAAAGACTTGGCGGAAATGCTGTTTGTTACCGAAGGGGCAGTAAGCAAATGGGAGCGAGGTGTGTCTTATCCCGATATCACTTTGATTTCTGACATTTGTCGAGTGCTGCAAATAAGCGAACACGAGTTAATTACCGCCTCAACTGATACACATTCAAGGAAGATTAAGCACGAAGCAAAAAAGTTTCGTGTAATTCGCAATGTATGGTTTTGGGTTCCGACAATATCATATATGGCTACACTTCTTATTTGCTTTATTTGCAATCTTGCCGTAGATCACACGTTGTCTTGG
>JAFYNC010000107.1 GCA_017549905.1 Clostridia bacterium
ATAACATCACGCCATAGAGCAAATGCTTCGTCATCTTCTTCGTAAACTGATGGCCAAAGTCTATCAGCAGGAATTTCTAAGGTTTCGGTTAAAAATTCCCAAGCCCACGGAATAGCTTCATTTTTAAAATAATCACCAAAAGAGAAGTTGCCAAGCATTTCAAAAAATGTGCCGTGACGGGCAGTAATACCAACGCGCTCAAGGTCAGGGGTGCGGATACATTTTTGACAGGTAGTAACTCTTGATTTAGGTGGAGTAACTTCGCCTGTGAAATATTTCTTCATAGGCGCCATACCTGAGTTGATGAGCAAAAGGGATTTATCGTTATTAGGAACAAGCGAAAAGCTGCCTAAACGTAAATGGTCCTTTGACTCAAAAAATGCAAGATATTTTTCTCTTAAATCGTTAAGCGAAGTCCATTTCATAGTTATACATCCTTAAAATAAATTTAACTTAAATATTATACTATTATTACACTTATTTGTCAATTAAATAAGGCATAATTTTCTATATAATATTTTATAAATTACCACAATATTTCCTTGAAAAATTATTCCTAATATGATAAAATAAATTGATTATATTAAAAGGGGAATTTTGTCTTGTTTAATGCTAACGGAACAGAGTCGGCATTTGCAGAGCAATCGGTCTATGCATCTCGCGTGGCAAGTAAGGTTAATGACTATTATGGTTACAAACCTAAAGCTTGCGTTGTTACTTTCGGTTGTCAGCAAAATGTTAGTGATTCCGAGAAATTAAAGGGAATGCTTGTTTCTATGGGATATTCCTTAACAGAAATTTGGGAACAGGCTGATTTCATAATATTTAATACTTGTGCTGTGCGCGGTCACGCTGAGGATAGGGTATACGGAAATATAGGCAAGGTAAAAGCCTTAAAGAAAAATAAACCTAATCTTATTAGCGCAGTTTGCGGTTGTATGGCACAACAGGAAACGGTAGCTGAAAAAATTAAGAAGAGTTATCCATATATTGATATTGTTTTTGGAACTCAGGTTTTTCACCGTTTGCCCGAATTTATTTATAAGCGAATGAACGGTTCTAAGCGTATATTTGAAAGAACGCTTGATAATAAGGATATAGTTGAAGATATTCCTGTTAGTCGTGATGGTGAATTTAAAGGTTGGCTACCTATAATGTATGGTTGCAATAACTTTTGTACCTACTGCATTGTTCCGTATGTCAGAGGAAGAGAACGTTCACGTGAACCTCAAAAAATTATTGATGAAGCTAAACAGATGATAGCTGATGGTTATAAGGATATAACACTTTTAGGACAAAATGTTAATTCCTATGGCAAAGATGCCGAACATGGTATAAATTTTGCAAAATTGCTTAGAATGTTAAATGATTTAGATGGCGATTTTGTGATAAGATTTATGACCTCGCATCCAAAGGACTGCACTATCGAACTTCTTGATACAATTAAGGAATGCAAGAAGATAAGCCGTCATTTGCATTTACCTTTTCAAAGTGGAAGTAGTAGAATTTTAAAGCTTATGAATAGGTATTATGACCGAGAAAAATATTTGGAATTAATTAAAAATGTTAAAGAGCGCATACCCGATGTTTCGCTGACAAGTGATATTATTGTTGGTTTTCCGGGTGAAACTTATGAGGATTTTAAAGAAACATTAAGTCTTGTAAAAGAGGTTGAGTTTTCTTCGCTTTTCACATTTATTTATTCTCCTCGCAACAATACTCCTGCGGCTTTAATGGCAGACCCTGTATCTCGTGAAGAAAAGGGAAAATGGTTTGATGAGCTTTTAAAGCTTCAAGAAGAAATTGCAGAAAAGAATAAGGAAAAATATATCGGCAAAACTTTCAGAGTTTTGTGTGACGGTAAATCCGATAATGACGGATTTTTGACAGGGCACACAAACGGCACTGTTTCGGTTGAATTTAAGGCAGATGAAAGTATTCTCGGAAAGTTTGTTGATGTAAAAATCAATTCGTATGAAAATGCTTATATAGGCACTTTAATAAAAAATTAAAAGAGGTATTTAAAATGGATGTAATTGCACAAGTTAGAGAATTAGGAAAAGCTATTCAGAAAGACGAGCGTTTTGTTCGCTATGCAAAGGCAAGACTTGCAAATGACGGTGACGCTGACTTACAAGCAGCAATCGGCGAATTTAATATTACTCGTATGGAGTTGGACAGGCTTTTAAATGAGGATGAAAAAGATCAACTTAAGGTTGATGAACTTAATAAAAAGTTACGTGATGTTTACGGTAAGATTATGGCTTCACCTGCAATGGTTGAGTATAATACCGCAAAGGCTGAACTTGATCAGCTTGTTAACGAGATTAATACAGTTATTTCAAAGTCGTTAGACGGTGAAGATCCCGAAACTTGCGAAACAACTGCTTGTACAGGCAGTTGCTCGACCTGCGGCGGTTGTCACTAATTTTTAAATTTTAAGAAAGGGGTGGTTTTATGGTTTCATTGTCACCTATGATGCAACAGTATCTTGATATTAAGGCTCAAAATGAGGATAGTATTCTATTTTTCAGAGTAGGCGATTTTTATGAGATGTTTTTTGAAGACGCTAAAACCGCCTCAAGTGAACTTGATATTGTACTTACGGGTAAAGATTGCGGACTTAGTGAAAGGGCGCCGATGTGCGGTGTGCCTTATCACAGCTGTGAAGCATATATTGCTCGACTTGTGGAAAAGGGACATAAGGTTGCTATTTGTGAGCAGACCGAAAACCCTGCTACAGCTAAAGGCATTGTGCGACGTGATATTGTAAGAATAATCACACCGGGTACAGTTATTGAAGACTCTATGCTTGAAGAGGGTAAAAACAACTATCTTGCTACTGTTGTTCTGACAAAGGGCGGCGCAGGTATTTGTTTTTGCGATGCCTCTACTGGTGAATGTTATGTTACAGAACTTTCGGCAGATAAAACCGAACAAAAAATAATTGAAGAGATTTCACGATTTAAACCGCGTGAAATTTTGATTAGCGAAAAATCGTTAAAGCAACTTAAAAATTTATCACAGTTTCTTGAAAACAATTTAGGCTCGGTTATAACTTTTAGACACGAAAACTGTTTCGTTGCCGAAAATACCGAAGCTAAAATTCTTTCGCATTTTTCAGTTATAAGCACCGAAAATTTAGGTATTGAGCAACAAAGCGCTACTTCTGCGGCGTTGGGCGCTACTTTAGAATACATTTATGAAACAGGACTTTCAGCTAACACCTCTATTAATAGGGTTGAAGTTTATACTGACAGTCAGTATATGCGACTTGATATGACGGCTGTTAGAAACCTCGAAATAGTTGAAACAATGCGGACAAAATCCAAAAAAGGTTCACTTTTATGGGTTGTTGATAAAACAAAGACCGCGATGGGCAAAAGACTTATTCGTTCTTGGCTTTTAAATCCACTTATGAATATAACGGCGATAAGCCTTAGACAAAATGCGGTTGAAGAACTTATGAGCGACACAGTGCTAAGGGGTGAAATAGGTGAAACCCTTTGCGGTATCAGAGATATTGAACGTATAATGACTAAAATTGTTTATGGCACTGCTTCTGCTCGTGACCTTAATTCTATTGCTGATACTGCCGAAAAATTCCCGCCGATAAAATCTCTTTTATCTAATGTGAATTGTAAAGCGCTAAAGGAAATTTATGCTTCTATCGATTGTTTAGAGGATATTAGTTCACTTATAAGAAATGCTATTTCCGATGAACCACCCACAACTGTTAGAGAGGGTGGAATTATCCGCAAAGGTTATAACAGTGAACTTGATATGCTTCGCGGTGATATGACCGATGGCACAAACTTTTTAGCCGATATTGAAGCGCGTGAGCGTGAGCGTACGGGCATTAAAACATTAAAGGTTAAGTATAACAAGGTTTTCGGTTATTATATTGAGGTTACAAATTCATTCCTTGACAAAGTGCCTGAGGATTATATAAGAAAACAGACACTTACCGGTGCTGAACGCTTTATTACCGAAGAATTAAAAGAACTTGAAAAGAGAATGCTCACCGCAAAAGACCGTTCTTTTCAACTTGAGTATGAGCTTTTTGATGAAATCAGAAAGAAAACTGCAAATGAGCTTTTGCGTTTTCAAAAGACTGCGGCGGCTATTGCACGTCTTGATGTGTTGTGTTCATTTGCAAATGTTTCTGCAAATAACCAGTATTGCAGACCGCTTATTAATAACAGCGGAAATATAAATATTAAATCGGGCAGACATCCTGTTGTTGAACAGGTTATAAAAACTCCATTTGTTGCTAATGATACAATGCTTAATATGCAGGATGACCGTTGTGCTATTATTACAGGACCTAATATGGCAGGTAAATCTACATATATGCGTCAAGTTGCAATTATTGCTTTACTTGCGCAAACAGGTTGTTTTGTACCGGCACAGATGGCTGAAATCGGCATTGTTGATGCAGTATTTACTCGCGTTGGCGCTTCTGATGACTTGGCTTCGGGACAGTCTACCTTTATGGTTGAGATGAGTGAGGTTGCGGATATACTTAAAAATGCAACTAAACACAGTTTGCTCATTCTTGATGAAATTGGCAGAGGAACTTCTACGTTTGACGGTATGTCGATAGCGCGTGCAGTTTTAGAATATGTTGCAGACAAGAAAAAACTTGGCGCAAAAGCCCTTTTTGCAACACATTATCATGAACTTACAGTGCTTGAAAATGAACTTTCAGGCGTTAAGAATTATAATATTGCCGTTAAAAAAAGGGGAGATGACATCACCTTTTTGAGACGTATTGTTCGTGGCGGTGCAGATGATAGTTATGGTATCGAGGTTGCGGCGTTAAGCGGTATACCTTCTTCTGTAACCGAACGTGCAAAACAAATACTTAAAATCACTGAACAAGAGGGTATAGTTACATATAAACCTCAATCTTCTGATGATATGCAGATACCTATTGAAATGATGGGGGCAAGGGAAATACTCGATGAGCTTCGCGCTATTGATGTTAATACTTTGACTCCGATTGAATCAATGCAAATACTTTTTGATATTTGCAACAAGGCTAAAAATATTTAAAAAAGGCAGGTGTAAATATGCCAAAAATCAATCTGTTACCTAAAAACGTATCAGAGCTTATTGCCGCAGGTGAGGTTGTTGAGCGTCCCGCATCGGTTATAAAAGAGCTTGTTGAAAACTCAATAGATGCAGGTGCTACTGTTATAACTGTTGAAATTAACAGGGGCGGTATTACTTATATTCGTGTTACTGATAATGGTTGCGGAATTGCTTTTGAAGATGTACCAACGGCATTTTTACGCCATGCAACAAGTAAAATTACAAAAGGCACAGACCTTGATGCTATTGGCACTTTAGGTTTCAGAGGTGAAGCCTTAGCCGCCGTTTCTTCAGTAGCGCGTGTTGAAATGTTAACATCTACTGCCGATTCTCAGTTTGGCGCCCATTATAAAATTGAGGGCGGCGAAGAGGTTTTATATGAGGAAAGCGGTTGCCCACAGGGTACTACAATTATTATCAGGGATATTTTTTATAATACCCCTGCCCGTATGAAATTTCTTAAAAAGGATATTTCAGAGGCAAATGCCTGTGCCGCGGTTATCGATAGAATTGCTCTTTCACACCCCGAAATTGCTTTTAAATTTATTCGTGATGGCAAGCAGACCCTTTCTACCACAGGCGATAAAAGCGTTAAGGGCGTAGTATATTCAGTTTTAGGGCGCGAATTTTCATCATCTCTTATTGAGGTTGAATCTGCGAATTTAGGTGTTACAGTTAATGGTCTTACCTGTAAGCCTGTTTCTTGCAGACCTACAAGGAATAATCAATTCACATTTCTTAATGGCAGACTTGTGCGTTCAGGAACAGTTGTAGCCGCTGTGGAACAGGCTTATAAAAACAGTGCAATGGTTGGTAAGTTTCCTGGATTTGTGCTTTATATTAATGTTCCATTTGAAATGGTTGATGTTAATGTTCACCCCGCAAAAACCGAGGTGCGTTTTTCTGATGAAAAACTTGTTTTTGACAGTGTTTATTCTGCAATTAAAAACGCAATAAATAAAGGGGATACAAGACCTGAAATTAAGGTTAGCACACCCGTGTTTAATCCGTTTCAAAGCGTTACAACCGCTCAGTATAAACAAGCAGTAATTAAGGAAAAAACAATAGCAGAAGAAGTGTACAGTAAAAATGTTAGTTTACATAATACACTTAGGGATGAGGCTACTCCCGATTTTATAAATAAATATTCTGTTGTTCTGCCAGATGGCAGTGAATCCAAACCTATTGAACATAAAGCGGTAGAGAAATGTGTTGATATTCTTCCTGAAAAAGAAGAAATTTCGGTTGATATTATCTGCGAAGATAGAGAACCGATAGTTGTTATAGGACAAGTATTTGACACTTATATTGTGGCTCAAATGGGCGAGAGTGTGTATATGATTGATAAACATGCGGCACACGAAAGGATACTTTTTAATTCCTTAAAGAAAAACAGTGAAATTTCTGTGCAACCTTTACTAACTCCGCTTACAGTTTCTTTATCAGCAGAGGAATATGATGCCTTAATTTGTAATCTTACTTTGTTAGAAAATAGCGGTTTTGAGGTTGAAGATTTTGGTAATTCCACAGTTTTAGTCCGCGCTATACCGTCTTTTCTTACAAGTGAAGATGTATCATCTGTTATTTCGGAAATTGCCGAAAATATATTTAAAACAGGCTTAGTATCTACCACGCGAGAAGATGATTTGTTTCATACAATAGCTTGTAAAGCTGCTATTAAGGCAGGCTCTAAAACCTCTTTAATTGAAATGCAGGAATTAACAGAAAAGGTGCTTTATTCAAAGGAAATTATGTATTGTCCGCATGGCAGACCTGTAGCCTTTGAAATTAAAAAGCGTGAGCTTGAAAAGCAGTTTGGTAGAATACAATGAGCAAGATTAAAGCAATATTTATTGTAGGTCCTACAGCCTCGGGTAAGACGGCGCTTAGCATTAATTTAGCTAAAAAGTTTGGCGGGGAAATTATATGTGCCGACTCTATGCAGATATATAGTGGCATTCATATTGCCTCTGCGGCGCCCGATGAGAGCGAAAAATGCGGTATACCGCACCATTTATTTGAATTTTTGAGTACTGATGAGCAATTTTCGGTTGCCCAGTATGTTATTAAAGCACGTGAATGTATAAAAGAAATATCCCAAAAAGGAAAACTGCCTATAATAGTTGGCGGCACAGGGCTTTATATTTCTTCTTTGCTTGATAATACACAGTTTGAGGAAAATGAAACCGATTTTACTTTGCGTGATGAACTTGAAAATGAATTTGACCGTTTAGGCGGCGAGGAAATGCTTAAAA
>JAFYNC010000108.1 GCA_017549905.1 Clostridia bacterium
AAAAGGTCTTATAGAAGACACTATCACCCACAGAGATTTGTTTGACACAAAACTTATGGGCGCGCTTATGCCAAGACCGAGCGAGGTTACATCAAAATTTGAGGAATTATATAAAGAATCGCCCAAAACAGCCACCGATTATTTTTATAATCTCAGCTGTGATTCCGACTATATAAGACGTTACAGAATTGAAAAAGATGTTAAATGGCTAACTACCACCGAATATGGTGACCTTGACATTACAATTAACCTTTCAAAACCCGAAAAAGACCCCAAGGCTATTGCCGCTGCAAAAAATGCTCCGCAATCAAGTTATCCCAAATGCTTACTTTGCAGAGAGTGTGAGGGTTACGAAGGCAGACTCAACTTCCCTGCTCGCCAAAACCACAGAATTATTCCAATCACAATCAATGACAGTGACTGGTGTTTTCAGTACTCCCCTTATGTTTATTATAACGAGCATTGCATTGTTTTTAATGCCAAACATTCACCCATGTCAATTAACCACGACACCTTCAGAAAATTACTTGATTTTGTAAAACTTTTCCCCCACTACTTTGTTGGCTCTAACGCAGATTTGCCAATCGTTGGTGGTTCAATTCTTTCGCACGACCATTTCCAAGGCGGTAATTACACATTTGCTATGGCTAAAGCGCCAATAGAACATTCCTTAAGCTTTAATGGTTTTGAAGACGTTGAAAGCGGAATCGTTAAATGGCCTATGTCGGTAATAAGACTTTGTCACGAAAATCCCGAACGCATTATTGAACTTTCTTGCAAAATTCTTGATGCTTGGCGCGGTTATACAGATGAAGATGCATTTATCTTCGCTGAAACTGATGGCGAATTGCATAACACAATTACTCCTATTGCGCGTAAAAACGGCGATAAATTTGAAATAGACTTAGTTCTTCGTAATAATATTACAACCGATGAACATCCAATGGGTGTGTATCACCCACATGCCGAATTACACCACATTAAGAAAGAAAATATTGGTCTTATTGAGGTTATGGGTTTAGCGGTATTACCCGCACGTCTTAAAACCGAAATGGCCCTTCTTAAAAAAGCTATTTTAAACGGCGAAAATATCAAAAATGATGAGGTTCTTTCAAAACATTCTGAATGGACCGAGAAAATTATAAGCAAATATCCGCAAATTTCAGAGTCTAATATTGATAAAATCATTGAAGATGAAATTGGCATTGTATTTGCAAAAGTACTCGAACATGCAGGTGTATATAAGCGCACTCCTGAAGGACTTAGCGCCTTTATTAAATTTGCGGAGAGCGTTAAATAGTGTTTATTAATATTTTAACTCAGGTAATAATACTCTTAATACTGATTTTAATCGGTTTTGTACTTGCAAAAAGGAGTATAATTACCAAAACAGGTGCTAAGTGTATGACCGATATTGCGCTTTACTTAGCCACCCCTTGCGTCATAATAAAATCTTTTATAAGAGAGTACGATTCTTCGTTATTAAAAGGTCTTATTTTAAGCTTCTTAATCGCATTTCTCACTCACGTTTTGTTTATTGTTTTAAGTAAATTTTTATTCAGAAACTGTCAAGAAGCTCAAAAAAGGGTGCTACAATTCGGAGTTATATTTTCAAATTGCGGATTTATGGCTCTACCATTGCAACAAGTTTTACTTGGTGATTTAGGCGTTTTTTATGGCTCATCTTATGTTGCAGTGTTTAACCTTTTCACTTGGAGTTACGGTATTTTACTTATGAGCGGTGATAAAAAATATCTTTCACCAAAAAAACTTATTATAAGTCCCGGTATAATCGGTTTGACCGCAGGTTTATTAATATTTTTGTTATCAATACCTTTGCCAAAGGTTGTTTCAGAGCCGATATTTTATATGGCGTCACTTAACACACCTTTACCAATGATTATAATTGGCTTTCACTTAGCAAACAGTGATTTCATAAAAGGACTTAAAAATTTAAATTGTCTATTAGCTATAATAGTAAGGCTTTTTGCCTTCCCTTTAATCGCACTATTTATTATGTATCTATGCGGTATCAGAGGCACTTTGCTTGTTTCATCATTTATATGTTGCAGTGCTCCGACCGCTGCTATTAACACAATGTTTTCTGCTAAATTTGATTGCGATACTTCCCTTTCGGTTAATTTAGTTTCTGTTAGCACTTTGCTTTCGCTAATAAGTATGCCCCTTTTAATTTTATTAGCTCAATATCTCGCATAAAATACATCACCTCGGCTAAAAATAAGCACGAGGTGATTTTTTTGAATAATTTACAACTTTCACAAAAGGAAACGACTTTGCTTTGCGATTTGAAATCACAAGAAAAGATTTGTGTTGAGAAATACACTAAGTATTCCTCTAACGCTCTCGACCCACAGCTTAAAGAGTTATTTACTTCTATCGCAAACGTTGAGCAACAGCATTTAAACACACTAACGCAAATTGAAAGCGGAATCATTCCTCAGTCAAACGGCGGTTCACAGTCTGTAAAGTCAAACTTTACAGAAAACTATGGCTTAGGCGACACTCCCGACAAAAAAGCTGACAGCTATCTTTGTTCAGATTTGTTGGCTGATGAAAAGCATGTATCAAACCTTTACAATACCTGCATTTTTGAATTTAAGGATACAGCACTTCGCAACACTTTAAATCATATACAAAAAGAAGAACAAGAACACGGCAAAGCAATTTACGATTATATGTCTGTGAATAATATGTATTCTTAAAAAAGGGGCTTTAGCCTCTTTTTTTATTGACACAGCAACACAAAAAGTATAAAATACAAGAAATTAAGAAATTTTGAGGTGCAAAATGCCTGTAACAACTAATCCTAAACATATTTTTGAGCCTACAAACCTTCAATGCGGACAAGCGGTACTTGCTATGCTTACAGATAAATCGGTTGAAGAAATAATTGACATTGTGAAAACAGACCGCGAAACCACATTAAAGCAAATGTTTGATGCGCTCCAATTTTATGAAATTAGCTTTGCACGTGAGAGAAAATCAGTAACAAATAAGCAGGAATTACCACCCATTTGTATACTCAGCCTTGAAACACCGCATTGTTGGCACTGGTCATTATATTACAAAGGAACTTTTTATGACCCCGAATACGGCGTTTTAGAGGATTTTCCGCCCTCAGCAAGACGGTATTATTGGCAAATAAATGAAAACAGCTAACCTTTTAAGGTTAGCTGTTTTGTTATCCCAACAAGGTATCGAAAATCAGCATAATTGCAAAGCCAAAAAGCAAGGCGTAGGTAGCTCCGCGTTCGCTGCCATGCGCGTGAGTTTCGGGTATCATTTCATCACTTATAACGTAAAGCATTGTGCCGCCCGCAAAAGCAAGAGCAAAAGGTAAAACTGCTGTAGAAACACTAACTGCAAAATAACCAATTAGTGTGCCAATAACTTCAACCACACCTGTTGCCATAGCGCATATAAAGGTTCTTTTTGGTGAAACCCCTGCTGATAGCATAGGTCCAATTATAACCATACCCTCTGGTATATTCTGGAGTGCTATACCACCTGCTATAATAAAAGCGTGAGAAGTGTCACCTGAGCCAAAACCTACACCTGCGGCAACACCCTCAGGAAGATTATGAATTGCAATAGCTAACACAAACAAAAGCACTTTACTTAAATTGGCGTTATTATGTGATTCTATATCAGAGCCTATAAGTTTGTGCAAATGCGGAACTAGCTTATCGATAAGATTAAGACAAAGCGCACCTGCAAAAATTCCTGAAATTGTGAAAATAAGAGCAAATTTGCCGCCATATTCGAGTGACGGCAGAATAAGACCCAACACAGCCGCCGCAAGCATAACCCCCGCCGCAAAAGATAACACAATATCAGAAAATTTATGCGATATTTTTTTAAAGCTAAATCCTATAAGCGCGCCGAAAATAGTTGAAGCGCCTACACCTAAAGCAGTTAATAAAACAAGTTTCATTTTTACACCTTACAATACGACATAAAATTATATTCTATTATTATAATTATATCATAAAAAAACAAATAAAGCAAATATGAGAAAAGATTAGATAAAAAATACTCTGCGGTTACCCGCAGAGTATTTAAATTAAAATTCAGATTAAGAATCTTTACGCTTTGCGAAAGAAACTGTAGCAAACAACATGCAAACGCTTACGAATGCAGCTGCAATCCAAAGCATAACATTGCTGCTATCACCTGTTGCAGGAATAGATGAATCAGTTGTGGTAGAACCAGAAGTTGTACCGCTTGTTGTGCCGGAAGTTGTACCACTTGTTGTACCAGAAGTTGTACCGCTTGTTGTGCCGGAAGTTGTACCACTGTTTGTATCATCAGAAGATGAATCGCCAGAAGATGTATCATCATTACCGCCGAAATCTATATCTTCGCCAACCTGTTTGATTGTAAGTTTGTCAGCGCCTTCTACAGTGCCAAAAGCATCATCTTTAAATGCTCTTGCATTCTTAGATTCTAATGTAGTAGCAGATACAACTTTAAGAACTGAAGCAGCATCTAATTCAAGAACTGCATCGTTAGCTGTGAATTTGCAACCATCTAAGGTTACTTCAGTAGCAGGAGCAGAGATAACAGCTGTACCAGCAGTTGTTATTTCCTGACCGGCAATAGCCAATTTACCACCAGCTGTAATGAAAGGAGCAAAAGTACCTTCAGCATTAACAACGATATTTGCATTAGCAGAAACAGAGATTTCCTGTGTGCCATCTTCAGCAGTGATTATAGTGCCAACTTTACTATTCTTAAGGGTTGCATCTTCAATTGTGATAGAGCCAGCATCAAGAGGTGAAGCATAGATAACTTCGCCAAAATCAGCTTCTGACAAATCTAATACTGCGCCACCCTTAACGGTAAGGTTACCATCTTGGATATCAACGATATTACCACCAAAGTTAGTATATGTACCGCCATCGATTGTAAGGCTTGCGCCGCTTTCAAGGTAAATTGTACCTGTGCAAGTGATGTTTTCGAAAGTTACATCGCCCGCCTGGATTATGATTTCACCGCCGAGTGTTAATGAACCATTGTCACCTGCACCGCTGATAGTGTATGTTGCATCTTTATCAAACTTAATAGCTTCTGTGCTGCCATCTAAAACGTTAGCATCAAGAGAAACAATTTTGCCGCCTGAAGGAAGTGCAGTAAAAGCATTTTCAAGAGATACATAACCTAAATTGCCTGTAATTGAATTGCCTTCCTCATCCAAAACATCATAAACATACACTAACTCTTCAACAGAGAAATAAAACTTATCGGGCTTTGAGGCACCGTTGGCAAACCAAAGACCGCCCCACTGGTAATTTTTTACAATTTCTACGCCGACTTCTTCATATTGTTGCTTGAAATCTGCAACAAGGTTATCGCCGGTAACAGCGCCGTCAACTACCTTCTTAAGAACAGGGTTTGAGAAATAAAGCGTACCTGTGCCGCTGAAATCTGAATCTCCCATGAAAACATTAAAAGCGCCGCCGTCCCATTCGAAAACAATAGTAACATGATCGTCAGTGTAAGTATAAGAGTAATTAGGATTTTGATAAGCTTGCTTGATATATACATCAGGATATACATTACCTTCAATTTCAAAATCAACATCAAACTGATATGTACCTGCTTCATATTCATACTCAGTCTTGATAGTTCTCCAAGTATCTGCCTTAATGTATTCGAGCTTAGCTCTATAAGCTACGTTGGCTGCAGAAGCAGTCATAGGGATTGCTGCAAAGCAAGCAAATGCTAACACAAACGCTATTAATACAGCTAAAAGTTTTTTTGATTTTAACATTTTTAAAACTCCTTTTTTAAAAAATATTTTGTTTAAAACCGTAACTACAGAAAAAACTTAAATAAACTTTAGCGCCCACAACACTTTGACATTTTTTAATAAATACGAAGTGTTTATTGAAACGTAACAAATTCAACAATAAAAAATTAGTGAAAATGCTCACATTTCAAGGTCTAAAGCCTTTTTATGTATCTTTTCCATAAAACTACACTACTAATATATCACACCTTTGTAAAAAATGCAACAATTATTTTAAATAATTTTAATTTTTATAGAATTAGTTTCTAATGTATTTAGAGAGCTAATAAACATGCTGAATG
>JAFYNC010000109.1 GCA_017549905.1 Clostridia bacterium
TACCAACATATTATAAACCGCATAAGGTAATGCATTTCGGTCTGCTTGTTGTGATAGCTGTCTTGATGGGGTTTTAAGCTTAAATGCACCCGTTCTTCCGCTTCTATCAGTAACATCGGTTGCAATTATCTGTTTATCCTCAATATTCCCCGTAAAAACAGTAACCCGCGCATTAGGTACCGGATAAAGATTTCTGATAGAAGTCACAATAGCAATAAGCTCGCCTATATTGTCCTCTTGCTCACTCACTTGGGGAGTAACAGGCTCTTTAGTCTCGGTCACAGTAGGAATTGTTCTTGTGACTCTATACATATTCAGCATTTCATTTTTATATTTTTCAACAATTTTTTTATCCATTTACATACCACCTCTTTTATCACTTTATGCCATTTAATAGATAATTGTTAAATTTAAAGTTTGTTCATAATTCGTTCAAAAAAGTGTTGTAATAATGTGTCAAATGTGGTATTATTTTATTGATAATATAATATTTTTAGTCGTTAATCGGCAGTCAGGAGTAAAATATGAGAGCAGACGGAAAACGCGTAAGAAATGCAGACCCAATGTATACGGTGGCAGCGCATATTATGGATAAACGCGTAGATTCTATGAATATGACTACTATAGATATTCCTTATGAGCCAATTCAAACCTATATAAACGCAAAGCGTAAAGAAGGAATAAGCATTAGTCATATGGCATTGGTAATAGCGGCTTATGTCAGAACAATGTCAGAATTTCCTGAACTTAACCGCTTTGTTGTTAACCGCAAAATTTATGAAAGAAATGAAATTGCTGTTGGTATGGTTGTGCTTCAGTCGCTTGAGAGCCATCACGGCACAATGTCAAAAATGTATTTTGACATAAACGATACTGTTTTTGATGTTAACGATAAAATTAATACATACGTTAACTCAAACCGCGAAGCACCCGAAAAGAATGGCACTGAAAAAATTATTAAATTTTTGCTAAGCCTTCCCGGTCTTGTTACAGTTGCGGTAAAATTATTTAAATTGCTTGACCGCTATGGTTTGCTTCCCAAATTTATAATTAATATGTCACCATTCCATATGAGTTTAGGTATAACAAATTTAGCATCAATCAGAACAAACCACATATATCATCACTGCTATGAGTTCGGTACTACAAGTGTATTTTTTGCTATGGGTAACAGCCGCGAAGTGCCAAAGCGCAAGGGTGGCGAAATTGTTTTTGAAAAATCAATTCCGATTGGTGTTACTATGGATGAACGCATCTGTTCAGGCAGCTATTTCGCAACCGCTTTCAGAACACTTAAGAAATATCTTAAAAACCCCGAATTGCTTGAAAGCAAACCCGAAATATTAGATAAATAACTCTTGATTTTAGAGTTAAGTTGGTATACAATAGTTGTTGTAAATTAAAACTTGGAGGAATTTTTAAATGTTAGTTTCCGCAAAAGAAATGCTTAACAAAGCAAAAGCAGGCAAATATGCCGTTGGTCAGTTCAACATTAATAACCTTGAATGGACAAAAGCTATTCTTCAAACCGCTGAGGAATTAAAGTCACCTGTAATTCTCGGTGTTTCTGAGGGCGCAGGTAAATATATGTGTGGCTACACCACAATAGTTGGTATGGTTAACGGTATGATTAACGAGCTTGGAATTACTGTTCCTGTTGCTCTTCATCTTGACCATGGTAGCTATGAAGGCGCAAAACAGTGCATCGAAGCAGGCTTCTCTTCTGTTATGTTTGATGGCTCACACTATCCGATTGAAGAAAACATTGCAAAAACCAAAGAATTAGTTGCAATTTGTGAAGAAAAAGGCCTTTCTCTTGAAGCAGAGGTTGGCGCTATCGGTGGCGAGGAAGACGGCGTCGTAGGTAACGGCGAAGTTGCAGACCCCGAAGAATGCAAAATGATTGCTGATTTAGGCGTTACAATGCTTGCTGCAGGTATCGGTAACATTCACGGTAAATATCCTGCAAACTGGGCCGGTCTTAGCTTTGATACTTTGGCTAAAATTCAGGAACTCACAGGCACAATGCCTTTAGTTCTCCACGGTGGTACAGGTATCCCTGCTGATATGATTCAGAAAGCTATTTCATTAGGCGTTTCAAAAATCAACGTTAACACCGAATGTCAGTTAGCTTTTGCAGAAGCTACCCGTAAATACATTGAAGCCGGCAAAGACCTTGAAGGCAAAGGCTTCGACCCCAGAAAACTCCTTGCAGACGGTACAGCTGCTATCAAAGCTACCGTTAAGGAAAAAATGGAACTTTTCGGCTCTGTAAACAAGGCTTAATTAACATGGCAACATTAATGCGGTTTTCGTTTCCCGAAAACCGCATTTTTATTTTAAAATTTTATAATATCTTTTCTTGACAAATCATTTGTTTTAGTTTATAATAATTAGGCTTTATTAATTATTTCGAGGTGTCGCCCAGCCCAAAGGGCACAAGTTTTGGGTGAGGTCGTGAGCGCGTCCTGCGGACGATGCAGCGAACGTAACGAAGCGCCGCGGTCGGCAGATGCAAACAGTAGTGCAGCATCAACGGGCACCGCAAGAGGGTTGCCAAAACGAAATCATTAATCGAAATTCAAAAAAATTGAAAACAACTTAATATCGAGGTGTCGCCCAGTTGGTAGGGCGCTAGTTTTGGGAACTAGATGCCGCAGGTTCGAGTCCTGTCACCTCGACCAAAATCGGAAATCCGCTGATGAAAATCAGCGGATTTTTGATTTTGTACTATTCATTCTTCATTATTCAATATTCATTATTCATTAAAAACGGATTTCCGTAATGAATGATGAAACCGCTATGCTAATGAATAATGAAAAATCAAAATGCCGATTTCGGCATAAACTTTATAAAATCACCCTCTAAATGCCGAACTCAGCATTTTCTTTTTCACCTTTTTAAACAAATGTACATATAAAATACACCATATCATTTTCAAAAAGTCATTATAAACATATTATGTAATGAGGTGGTTATATGAATCCTTGTGAGCTTACAGCAAGTGTTACTGCGCTTGCCAACACTATATCTTGCCAATATAATAATGATGAGTTAGCCCTGCTCGCCTCTATATTTGTTCAACTTGGGGACACACTTGCTACAATAGTAACACAAAGAAGTTTATGTGAAAATATAAAAAAATAATGCGTAACCTTTGGGATATACTATATTTCGGAGGTATGTTATGGAAATTTTAAAGCTTGTTTTAACTTCTGTTCTTTCGGCTGTGGCATTATTTATAATTGCTAAAATTATTGGGCATAAGCAAATGTCACAGCTCGACTTTTTTGACTACATCACAGGCATTACCATCGGTTCTATTGCCGCAGAACTTGCAACCGAACTTGAAAAACCTTGGAAACCGTTAGTGGCTATGGTTATTTACGGAACTATAACCATAGTTTTGACGTTCTTAACAAATAGATTTCCAAGAACCAGAAAATTCATTAACGGTACGCCCACAATTATAATGAATAACGGTAAAATATACCGCCAAAATATGAAAAAGGCTAAAATGGATTTAAGCGAGTTTATGGTTATGTGCAGACAAGAGGGTTACTTTAACCTAAACGATATACAAACCGCAATTTTTGAATATAACGGAAGATTAACTGTTTTGCCTAAAGCTACTAAACGTCCTGTCAATCCTACCGATATGAATATCGTTCCGCTACCCGAATCTATTAACACCGAGGTTATAATGGACGGCAGAATTTTAGATGAAAACTTAAGACGTTTAGGTCTTGATGCAAATTGGCTTAAAAAAGAATTAGAATGTAATGGATATAAAACTGCAAAAGAAATATTTTTAGGTCTTTGTGATGATAACAAACAACTCACTTTATTTGTATAAATAAACCCCCGATAAACCAATAGTTTATCGGGGGTTATGTATTACACAGACTGTTTTTTTATTCCGAATATCATTCTTAGCAGACCGCTTAAAAACTTTGGACTTTTTACTAATACAACCTTCATAAAATCATACTCCCATATTAGCATTTAAAGTTTGGCACGCAAAGAATTATTATCCATACAGCCAAAATACCAACCAGAAATTTAGGGGGACAAAAACAACTGATTAAAAGACCTAAGGCAAATGTGAGGGCTAATACGCCCTTATTAAAACCACAACGTCTTCTCATTGCCAATCCCCCGATTTCGATTGTCTTCAATACTATTATATTGAAAAAATCAAAAAAGGTTACATTATTTTCTTTTTTTAGCTTCCCAAGGCTTTAAGTCTTTCATTTCTCGGAATAATTCGATATATGACTCATATCTTGTTTGCTCGATTTCACCGTTTTGGACAGCTCCTATAACTGCGCAACCGTTTTCAGATGTATGTGTGCAGGTTGAAAATTTACAACCATTTAAATAATCTTCAAAATCAGCAAAGAGGAAGGGCAGTTTTTCTTTGAGCTCGAAATCTCTATAATCAAGTTCTAAAGAAGAAAAACCCGGTGTATCTGCAATAAATGAGTCTTCGGTCAACTTATAAAGCTCAGTATGTCGGGTGGTATGTCTACCTCTGCCAAGCTTATCGCTTACCTCACCTGTGGCTATCTTGGAATTACCAAATATATTATTAAGAATACTTGACTTTCCCACACCCGAATTTCCTGTAAAAGCTGAAATGCAACTTTTCATTTCGTCTTTAAGCTCGTCAATACCTATGCCTTCTTCTGCAGAAACAATATATGTTTTAAAGCCCGCCTTATCATAAATGCTTTTAAATTCACTGAAATCTCCCATATCGCACTTATTAAAAACTATAATCGGCTTAATATTGTTATACTCAGCTATTACGGTCATTTTATCTATAAGAAATGTATTTGGCTTTGGCGAAGAAAAAGAAGACACAATAAAAAGCTTATCAATATTTGCCACAGGCGGTCTTATAAGACTGTTTTTACGAGGTAAAATTTCATCTATAATACCTGTGGTTTCACTTGTTTTTTCGAATTTAACACTGTCGCCAACCAAAGGGGAAACTCCGCTTTTGCGAAAGCTTCCCCTTGCCTTACATTCATAAGTTTCATCACCCGACGAAACGTAATAAAAGCCCGACAGTGCCTTTATTATAATACCTGTCATATTTAGTCTAAATCCGAACTTGTTGAAGAACTGTTTGAACTAACTGTGCTTGAGTCAGAAGATGTGTTGGCCTTTCTTTTCGGATAGTTCTTACTGTAATTTCCTATCTTAACCCTACCAGCCTTAACATCAACATTAACCTCGCACAAAGAATATTCTTCCTTGCCGTCACTCGAAATTTTAACTGTAAGCTTAAGTGTTGTGCTTGTGGTACTAAGGTCACCAAAGGTATAATCGGTGATTTCCTTAGAATTTATCTTTTCACCCTCTTTGAACATTTTACCGCTCTGCCAAAGTGAAATATAATAGCTTTCGCTTTCGAAGTCTGCGGGTAAATCTTCAAGCACGATATTGAACTTATAGCCCTTGCACACCTCAATTTTAACTGTTGTGCCCTCAGGTACCTCATCAGAAGAGTTTTGAGGTTCTTGATTTACCACATAGCCTGTAGGATAGAATTTATCATCTAAAGATATATCAACCTCTTCAATTTGGGGTACTAATCCCTTATCTTTAAGATTTTTTTCAGCCGCTTCTTTAGTCATACCTACAACATCGGGAACTTTGACATTCTTAGTGGGCTTACCTGTGCTAACATAAACGGTGATTTCTGCGCCCTCCGGCACAGTTTCTGTGCGCTGAGGGTCTGTTTTTATAACAAGTCCTGCCTCAACATCTTCATCAGCCATTTCTGTAACAACTGTTTTAAATCCTGCAGATTTAAGTTCTGATATAGCGGCTGACTCAGACTTTCCTATTACATCAGGCACCTTTTTAGTAACAGGTCCCATACTTATATAAAGGGTGATTTTAGCATCCTTTTTAAGCTTTTTGCCTGCCGTTTCAGACTGTTCAAACACTACATACTGCGGATATTCAGCATTTTCATCCCACTCTTCTTCGAAATCAAAGTTTGTGAGATATTCTTCATTAGACTTAATATCCTGAATAGTTTGACCTATAAACTTAGGACATACTATTTCTTCACCTGTGCTTGAAAATAGCCTTGGAATAAAGATAATTGCTAAAACAACGAGGGCTACAATAAGTGTTGCCGAAATTCCTAAAAGAATTGGAATTATATTGCTTTTTGCCTTTTCTTCTTCGTCATCATACTGCTCTGTTTCAATTTGTGGTTCATTTATAGTGCCCACAAATCTCGTGGGAGCGTTATCAACAAAATATGAATAATCAAAGGTTTTAGCAGGGTCTTTTCTGAATTGCACTAAATCGCAAAGCATTTCAGCAGAGGACTGATAACGTCTTTCAGGGGTCTTTTGCATAGCGTGCATAGTAATCTGTTCAAGACCCAAAGGAATTGAGCCATTAATTTCGGTAGGAAGTTGTGGATCGCGCTGAAGTTGCATTAAAGCAACCGATACTGCGCTGTCTGCCTGAAAAGGAAGTTTGCCTGTAAGCATTTCATAAAGCATAACACCAACAGAATAAACATCTGCCTTTTCATCGGTTTTTTCGCCTCTTGCCTGTTCAGGACTGATATACTGAACAGAGCCTATGGCTTTATCGGTTATTGTTCTTTGGTCACTACGTGCAAAACGTGCGA
>JAFYNC010000110.1 GCA_017549905.1 Clostridia bacterium
AAATGCTGATGCAATAGAAAAAAATAAGCGCCGCGGCGACCTTGGTATAACCTATGACCTTGATACACTTCGCCTTATTGACGCTTTCAGGGAAATAGGGCTTTATGTGGGCAGTGTGGTTATTACCTGTTATACAGGTCAGCCATTGGCTGAAGTATTTGAAAAAAGGCTTATTTCTTTGGGAATTAAGGTTTATAGACATTATCCTATAAAGGATTACCCCTCAAATATTCCGCTTATAGTAAGTGATGAAGGCTTTGGAAAAAATGATTATATAGAAACTGAGCGCAAGCTTGTTGTTATAACAGCGCCGGGCCCCGGAAGCGGTAAAATGGCTACATGTCTTTCCCAACTTTATCATGAGCATAAAAGAGGCATAAAGGCAGGTTACGCAAAATTCGAAACCTTCCCTATATGGAGTATACCGCTTAAGCACCCTGTTAATGTTGCTTATGAGGCGGCAACTGCAGACCTTAATGATGTTAATATGATTGATCCATTTCATCTTGAGGCTTACAACGAAAAGGCAGTTAACTATAACCGCGATATTGAAATATTCCCCGTTCTTAACGCTATTCTTGAAACAATACTCGGTGAATCACCTTATAAAAGTCCAACCGATATGGGTGTGAATATGGCAGGCTTTGCAATATGCGATGATGAGGTTGTAAGGAAAGCGGCTTGTCAAGAGGTGTTAAGAAGATATTATGCGGCAACTGTAAGTGCAAGACAGGGTATGGGCGAGAGCGCAGATGTTGCAAAAATAGAACTTCTTATGAAACAAGTTGGGGTTACTGTAAATGACAGACCTGTTGTAAACGCGGCTCTTCAAAAGTCTGAGGCTACAGGCGCACCTGCAGTAGCAATAGAACTTGAAGACGGCAGAATAATCACAGGCAAAACCTCAAGTCTTCTTGGCGCATCATCATCATTATTGCTTAATGTTCTTAAAGAATTGGCAGGAATACCTGATGAGGTAAATCTTATTTCACCTACAATTATTGAGCCTATTCAAAAACTAAAAACTGATATTTTGGGTAACCACAACCCAAGACTTCATACAGATGAGATACTCATAGCTTTATCAATTTGTGCCGCTACAAGTGAGGACGCTAAAAAAGCGCTTGACATTGCATATAAACTTAAGGGCTTAGAGGCACATTCCACCGTTATACTTTCCCGCGTTGATGAAAATGTTTTCAGAAAACTCGGCGTTAATATAACCTTCGAGCCAAAGTATCAAACTAAGAAACTTTATCATAATTAAATTTTTTAGCAGAGATAGAAATTAACTATCTCTGCTTTTTGTTTTAATATTATGTTAATTCCGCATCAATATTATTTTTGGTGTAATAATATTCTTGGTGAATAGCTTGAAAAATAATATTAAAAAGGTTGTTGTGGATTTAATATTTTGGACCGTTGGTTCTTTTGTTTATGCTGCGGCGGTTACAATGTTTATTTCGCGAAACGAGATTTCTCCCGGTGGAATTACGGGTATTGCTACAGTTTTGGGTCGCCTTACAAGTATTCCAAGCGGCATATTGCTGTTTTTATTTAATATACCAATTTTAATTTTGGGTTTAATTAAATTCGGCGGTGTGTTTATTATTAAAACGGCGGTGGCTTCAAGTATTTTGTCCTTAGCGCTGACAATTACTGATATTACACTGCCGAGTTTTGCAGTAGATAAAATTTTAGCCGCAGTCTTTGGCGGAGTTTTAATGGGCACAGGAATTAGTCTAATAATGCTAAGGGGCGCTACAACGGGTGGTATAGATATAATAGCAAAACTTATAAACCGCAAATTTAGGCACCTGACTTTTGGCAGACTGATTTTATTTATGGACGCGGTGGTTATTGCTATAACCGCTATTGTTTACCGAAATATAGAAAGTGCGCTTTATTCGGTTGTTGCGATGTACGGCACGTCATATATAATGGATATGATACTGTATGGCGGTGACAAGGGAAAACTTATTTATATTGTTACTAATTATGCCGAAGAAATTTGCAGTGATATAAATTCAGTATTAAAAAGAGGAGTTACAATTCTAACCGCGAAGGGTGGTTATACAGGAAATGAACGCGCTCTTTTATTATGTACGCTAAGACGTCACGAGGTTTCGGCTTTATACGCAATTATAAATAAGTATGATAAAAAAGCGTTTATAGTTGTGGGTGATGCCGGCGAAATTATAGGCGAGGGATTTAAGGAATTAAAATAAGCCGTAAAGCAATATGCTTTACGGCTTGTGTGTTATATATTAACTTTCTTTAACTATAAATGAAAAATCTATGTAACCGTTGCCAAACTCCGCATTAAGATTATTAAGTGTTGGATGATATGCAATAACGGTGTTTTGGAACATAACAGGGATTATTGAATTATCGGAAGAAATTTTGTTTTGAGCTTCTTGAAAACTTGAGTTTTCGTCAATGCCGAATTTTCTAAGGTATTCATCGGGACGGTTACTGTCAGCACGGACGGGGAAGAAGGCAAAACTATAATTTTGCTCTAATAACTGCGGCAGCAAAAGCTCAGGGTTAGATGCGGCCTCAATATTAATAAAAGCTGCAAGATTCGCTTGCCAATGACCTACAATATCTGTAACAACAGGTTTAACGCTGTTGTTATCATAATAATAAAGCAATGCATCGGCAGGAAATTTTTTATTCGGCAGTGTTTGAAGTTCAGAAAAATATAACCTTTTAGCATTCTCTAAATCATAATTATTTGTGTTCTGAACAGTAGCGTCAGTAATACTGCTTGGGAAAACCGAACTTGCGGCAGAATAACCCTCTGCCAAACTGTTGGTGTAAACCTGACTGCCGATAAGCATTGAAAGAGATTTTCGCATATTGTTTGTAAAACCATCGCCAATGGTTAAAACCCAACATATATTTTGGAATGAAACGGTTTTAAGTTCAGAATCTTTGGCTTTTGTTTCCAATGTGGAGTCTATAAAAGCAATATCTATATTGTTCTTTTCAAGTTGTTCTAAAGTGTCCTTATCTTTGTTGCAAGTAAGAAAAGCGGCGGCATTAAGTGCTGCAAAATTGCCGCTGTATTCCTCATTTCTGTAAAGACGGATACCAAAGTTTTC
>JAFYNC010000111.1 GCA_017549905.1 Clostridia bacterium
ATGAAAAAATAAAAGCACGGCACAAAATGCCGTGCTTTTTGCATATTTTATTCGAATTTGAATATCCTATTCTTAGAAAAAGGAGTTGAAAATTATGTTCGATAAAATTTGCTTGATTCTTGTCATCATCGGTTCATTAAACTGGGGGCTTGTAGGTTTGTTTGAATTTGACCTCGTAGCCTGGGCATTTGGCGGTTCTACCGCAATTATCAGTAGAATTGTTTACACTGTAATCGCCCTTGCAGGTATCTGGTGTATTTCTTTACTTTTCAGAGACCGTACCGAAGCTGGTGACTAATAAGAAATAAAAAGAAAAAACCGCTTGATGCGGTTTTTTCTTTTTATAAAGTTCTACTCACAAACCATAATATATTCTTCTATAATTCTCCCTCATTTCTTAGATATTTCAATGTTTAATTACCGCATAAACCACCGCCACAAGCTGACATTTTTAATAATTGTTGAATTGTAGATTGAAATGTGGTATTTTATTCTTAGATATAATGTGAACTTAAAAAAATTAAATTACATAAAGGTGACAAATGAAAAGTGAAGTTTTACATTTAAAGGATTATTTTCCGTTTTTGGGCGAAGAAGGCAGAGATCCGCTGCTTGAAATTAATCTTAGATATAATATGACCGAAATGAACCGTGAAAACGAAAAGCGCCCGTGTCTTATTATATGTCCCGGTGGTGCTTACCAAATGTGTTCTCAGCGTGAAATGGAACCTATCGCTGCACATTTTTTGCCTGATGGTTATAATACTTTTTCACTTCTGTATTCTCTAAAACCAAACCGTTTCCCAACCCAGATCAGAGAAGTTGCGGCTGTTATGGAACTCATCTATAAAAATGCTGATGAGTGGAATTGTGATACAAGCCGTATTGCAATTATTGGTTTTTCTGCGGGCGGACATCTTGCGGCTCATTATTCAAATGCATATAATTGCCCCGAAGTTCGTGAAGTTTTCCCTGAAAGTAAAAGCGTGAATGCTTCGATACTCTGCTATCCCGTAATAACTGCCGAGAAAGAGTTCACACACACTGGAAGTATGCAAAACTTGCTAGGTCATATACCGAATCAAGAGGAAACCCAAAAATTTTCTTGCGAAAAACTTGTAAATGCCAATACACCACCTGCATTTATTTGGCATACCGCAGAGGATAATGCTGTTCCCGTTAGAAACAGTCTTGAATATGCAAACGCGCTTTCAAAATATAAAATTCCGTTTGAATTGCGAATTTATCCATACGGTGAGCACGGTCTTGCCACCGCAGATTTAGATACAAATTTTGAAATTTGCGATGGAGTAGATCGAGTTCAAGAATGGATACCTGCCGCTAAGAGTTGGCTTAAACTTATGTTTAAGTAAAAATAGGTATTATATTGTATATTCAAAAATCATATTTATTAACTATGATGTATTGGAGTGATAAATGTGATTTTTAAAAAAAGGATTATTGGAATATCGGTTTGGCTCATTGCGATTGTAACAATCGCGCTTTTTTCAGGCTTATCACAAGAGGTTATCAAAACTTCCGTCAAGGCAGAAATTTATCCACAAATTATTCTTGATGCAGGCCACGGTGGGTTTGACGGCGGAGCCGTTGCTAATGATGGTACAGTTGAGAAAGACATCAATTTAAACATTACCCTCACTTTAGAAAAAATGCTTAAACAAAGCGGTTTCGAGGTAGTTATGACACGTATGGACGACAGCTCAACCGAGAGTAACAGTAATGATAAAATTGCTAAAAAGAAAAAAAGTGATTTAAATAATCGCTTAGAATTAATGAAAAAATATGATGATGCTGTTTTTGTAAGTATTCATCTCAATAAATTCACAACATCTGCCGCGCGCGGATCTCAAATTTTTTACAGCAGCAAGGTTGAATCTTCTAAAAATTTAGCAGATTCAATACAAAATTCAATTGTTGAGAAAATTCAACCGGAAAATACAAGAGTTAATAAAAAATCAACCTCAAGCACCTATATTTTACATAATGCAACTGTTCCCGCAGTTATAGTTGAATGTGGTTTTCTAAGCAATAAAGCCGAACTGGAGTTGCTTAAAAACGAGGAATATCAAAACAAAATGGCATTCTGCATTTATTGCGGAATTTTAGATTTTTACAATAATAAGGAGATTAAAAATGTCACCTAAAATTAAGAGTGTATATGTTTGTAACGAATGTGGTTATGAATCTGCAAAATGGCTTGGAAAGTGCCCATCCTGTAATGCTTGGAACACTTTTGAGGAGCAAATTTCTGCACCGCTATACCAAGGCGGCTCTTTTGGCGGAAATATAAATGCGACTGCAAAACCTTTATCGCAGATTAGTTTTTCTGACGAGCCAAGATTTAAGACAGACATTACTGAGCTTGATAGAGTGCTTGGCGGCGGAATAGTTAAGGGCTCGGTTGTTCTGCTAAGCGGTGACCCCGGTATAGGCAAATCTACCATTCTATTGCAGGTTTGCAATTCATTACAAAAAAAACATACCATTCTTTACGTTTCAGGCGAAGAATCTGCGATGCAGATTAAAATGCGCGCTTCGCGTTTAGGTGTTGAAAGCGATAATGTTTCTATTATGACTGAAACCGACACTAAAGCGGTTTGCGAATATATTCAATCATCAAAACCCGATGTTGTTATAATTGATTCTATTCAAACAATGTCAATAGCTGAGCTTACCTCTTCCCCCGGCAGTATTGTTCAGGTTAGAGAATCTACAAATATGCTACTTCGAACAGGTAAAAAACTTGGCATACCGATATTTATTGTAGGACATGTAAACAAAGGTGGCGACATTGCGGGTCCTAAAGTTATGGAGCATATTGTTGACACTGTGCTTTATTTCGAGGGCGAGCGTAATCAGTCCTACAGAATTTTAAGAGGTATCAAAAACCGTTTTGGCTCTACAAACGAAATCGGTGTATTTGAAATGACCGAGAAAGGTCTTATTGAGGTTGAAAATCCCTCTGCAATGCTGTTATCGGGCAGAATGACTGATGTTTCAGGCGGTTGCATAACCTGTGTTATGGAGGGTACAAGACCTATTCTCGCTGAAGTTCAGGGGCTTGTTACTCCAAGCGGTTTTGGAAACGCCCGAAGAACTGCAACAGGCTTTGATTATAACCGCCTTAATTTGCTGATTGCAGTATTAGAAAAGCGTATCGGTCTTAACTTTTCAAATCTTGATACTTATGTAAATATTGTAGGCGGTATGCGTCTTGACGAACCTGCCGCAGATTTAAGCGTTGCGCTTTCATTAGTTTCAGGATTACACGATATTCCAATTGATGAAAAGCTTATAGCCTTTGGTGAAATAGGTCTTTCGGGAGAACTCCGTTCAGTACCGCGTGCACAAGCAAGAATCAACGAAGCCGCAAGACTCGGATTTACAAAATGCATTTTACCAAAAGCTTGCATTAAGCAGATTTCATCTTGCCCCGATTCTTTAGAGCTTATTGGTGCAGTCAGTCTGAAACAGGCTATTTCCATTATTAAATAATTTTGGAATATAGTGAGGACATTCACCGTCAGTGCTTGCCACCACACCGCATTTTTCAAAACAGCAATATCCGTCCTCTTGAAATTTGCACTCCTCTGCGCACTGAATAAGACCCATTTACATCACCTTTCAATCAGTTTTATTATTTTATTTAGTTATGATATTATACAAAAAAATGAATGATGAATACTTAATAATGAAAAACGAATAATATAAAACGAAAACCCTGCCGAAAATAAACGACAGGGTTTTCGTTTTGGCGGAGTAGGAGAGACTCGAACTCTCGCGCCGGGGTTTAGCCGGCCTACGCCCTTAGCAGGGGCGCCTCGTCACCAACTTGAGTACTACTCCATAATTGATATACGTTTTAAATACATATAGATAAAAAAATGGCGGAGAGGATGGGATTCGAACCCATGTGGGATTGCTCCCAAACGGTTTTCAAGACCGCCTCGTTATGACCACTTCGATACCTCTCCGAATGCGACTATGACATTTTAACACAAATGAATTCAAATGTCAACACTGTTTTTTAAAAAAAGGGACAGTTTTTTTCTGTCCCCTTTTTCTTATCGTAATTCTTTTAAAAATTCATCTATTCTGCGTATAGCTTCGTTAATATGCTCAACAGAATAACAATAAGAAGCTCTGATAAAACCTTCACCGCTATCGCCAAAAGCTGTGCCCGGAACTACTGCTACCTTTTTTGAATGTAGCAGTTTTTCGCAAAACTCCTCACTTGTCATTCCTGTGGACTCAATTGACGGAAAAGCATAAAAAGCACCTTTTGGCTCACGGCAAGTAAGACCTATTCGGTTAAAGCCCGCAACCATAATTCTGCGGCGCATATTATACTCATTCACCATATATTCTACTTCCCCATCGCAGTTTTTTAACGCCTCAATAGCGGCATACTGCGAGGTTGTTGGAGCGCACATTATAGCAAACTGATGAATTTTTATCATCTGTTCCATAATGGGTGCAGGTCCGCAAGCGTATCCCATACGCCAACCTGTCATTGAAAAAGCTTTGGAAAAACCGTTTATTGTAACAGTTCTTTCGAACATACCGTCAACAGATGCAGGTGAAACATGGGGCTTACCGCCAAATGTAAGTTCAGCATATATTTCATCAGAAAGCACCATAATATCAGTGTCCTTTAAAACATCGGCTAATTTTTCTAAATCCTCACGTTCCATTATAGCGCCTGTAGGGTTACAAGGATAAGGAAGCACTAAAACTTTTGTTTTATCGGTTATTGCTGCTTTTAATTCCTCAGGAGTTACCTTAAAGTCGTTTTCAGCCTTAGTATTGATAATTACAGGAACACCCCCTGCAAGACGGGTTATAGGTTCATAACAAACATAGCTTGGCTGAGGAATGATTACCTCATCGCCCACTGCAACAAGAGCTCGTATAGCAGCGTCAATTGCTTCACTTCCACCAACCGTTACAAGAATTTCATTTAAGGGGTTATATGTAAGACCGAATTTTCTTTTCATATATGTGGAAATCTCTTCTAAAAGCTTAGCATCACCCTTATTAGAGGTATACTTTGTTTTGCCCTTTTCAAGAGAATTTATGCCTGCTTTTCTTATCTGCCAGGGAGTTTGAAAATCAGGCTCGCCCACACCTAAAGAAATAACATTATCCATAGTGGCAGCAATATCGAAAAAACGTCTTATTCCCGAGGGTTTAATTTCCGTAACGGTTTTATTTAAAACTCTGGAATAATCTATCATACGAATAGCTGCCCCCTATCATCCTTATCAAAAGTAACCAAATCTACATCCAGTTCCTTATATCTTCTCATAACAAAGTGTGTGGTTGTTGATGTAACAGAATCAATAGTTGCAAGTTCCTTTGCCACAAACCAAGCAATATCGCGCAAAGTTTTACCCTTAACCACAACATTAAGGTCATAAACGCCAGACATAAGATAAACCGATTCAACCTCGTTATATTTCATTATTTTCTCGGCAACCTCTTCAAAGCCAAGACCTGCTTTTGGAACAACATTAAGTTCAACTATAGCAGAAACATAAGCTTCGTCAAGTTTTTCCCAGTCCACAACTGCCTTATATCCGCGAAGTAAACCGTCTTTCTCAAGTTGCTTTATATCTTCCGCAACCTCTTTTTCATCAATATTAAGCATAACTGCCAATTCTTCATTAGTGTATTTTGCATTGCGCGCAAGTAATTTTAAAATTTCGTATTTCATAGTAATTCCTCCTAAAAAAATAACGCCCTGAAAAACTTCAGGACGAATAATAATCCGTGGTACCACCTAAATTCAGAAATTAATCTGCACTCAAAACCGATAACGGCGGCTTGCCGACTGCCCTTTCGGGAGCAACTCAAGGATAGCTTCGCAAATAAACGGCTTATGTATTCGCACCGAACATACACTCTCTTAAAGCCAAGTTATGTGCTACTTATTCCCATCAAAGTCTTTACAAAATAATAATACTATTAAAACAATATATTGTCAAGAATTTATTTTATATCAAAACCGAAGCCAAATATCGCAAAAAGTTATATTTTTTTACACCGCAATTTGACAAAAAAACTATTCAGCTTGTCCTATAATGATAAAGGACGGTGATTTGAATTGAAAGATATTGTTAAAATATCAAATAAAATTGAAAATTACAGCATAAAGGAACTGACCTTTGCAGTTTCTATGCATTTTCTTGCATTCTTAGGCGGAATAATTACTACAAGAGCCATTGTTTTAGAAAGGCTTTTACCTTTCGGTCTTAGTTATTTAAGCGGTATTTCTTCCGTTTTTACACCTGCCGCCGCAATAGGTGTTTTTTTAGGCTATTTTTTTCCCGCCTGTGAAAATTCGGGATTTAAGTACATAGCGGCAATGTTTGCAATTCTTGCAATAAAACTATTGTTAAGTCAATATAAAAAAATTGTTACCAATCCCCTATTTTTAACCCTTATTTCTTCGCTTGGTTGTTTGCTTGTTTCAGTGGTTGCATTAAAATCAAATGATACTAATATTTTAGATGTTTTAACTGAAAGCCTTCTTTGCGGAACAGGTACTTATTTTACTGCAAAAAGTTTCATCGTTTTAGAGCGTTCTCCCGCAGGTTTATCTTCAGACGAGCTTTGCTCAATACTTATAACCTTTAGCATTTTAATAATGGGACTTAATGCCTTTAGCATAACCGTTATTTCATTAGGCAAAATTTTAGGTATACTTTTAATACTTATTGCTTCAAAATATGGTGGTATTACTTCGGGTGCTATTGCAGGAATTGCTGTTTCAATGACCATAGCTCTCAGCACTGCGCATTCTAACATTGGTATTGCACTTGCATTCTCGGGACTTGTTTCAGGTATATTCGTTACACTTTCAAAATATGCCCAAGTAGCAGTAATTATTATATTTTCTTTTTTAGGTGCGGCAACTTTATCTGATATTTCTCTTATTGGAATTACTATAATTGAAACTATTATTGCCTCGGTTATTTATATTTCAATGCCGAGGAAAGCGGAAATAATTTTCGGAAAGTTATTCTCTGCGCAACCAAAACTTTCAATGCCTCGGGGCTATAAAAAAACTCTCACTATGCGGTTAGAATTAGCTTCGGGCGCTCTTAAAGACGTTTCGCAAACTGTAGAACAGGTATCACGCGAACTTGCAAAAATTAACTCGCCCGACTTTAGCTCTGTAATAACCGCCATTGAACAGGATGCCTGTTTAGGCTGTAATCTCAGAGTTCATTGTTGGGAAACAAAACGTTCCGAAACGGTTGAAGCGGTGCTTGAAATGACAAAAGCGGTAAAACAAGGTGAATTTTCGCCCGAAACTGCTTTGCCCACCGAATTTAAAGGCAGATGCAACCGCTTAGCAAGATTAGGCAACGCCACATACAAGCGTTATTCGGAATATGCATCTCGCATAGCTGCCGAAAGCAGAATAGACGAAGTTCGCTCGGTTGTTACCGACCAATTTAACGGCATATCATCAATGCTATATGATTTAAGCCTTGATTTTAAAAACGATGAACAATTCGATACGGTTTCGGCAGAAAAGAGCGCCGCAGCACTTAAAAATCTTGGAATACACGTTGAAGAGGCCAGCGCCAGAATTGACAAGTATAGCAGAATGTATTTGGAATTCAAGCTTAAGAAAACGCCAGAGCTTATAATTAACAAAATGCAAATTATGAAGACTCTTTCGGTTGTTTGTGACCGAGATTTTGATATACCGCGTGTGAGGGAAGTAGGCGCTGATGTATTTATAGTCATTAACGAACGAACTGATATTAAAATTGATGTTGGTGTTAAACAGATAGCGGCAAATGATTCAAATATGTGCGGCGACGCTTACCGATATTTCTTTGACGGAAAAGGGCACTTCATAATGATTTTAAGCGACGGTATGGGCACGGGAGGCAGAGCAGCAGTTGATGGTGCAATGGCATCGGGACTTATGAGCAGACTAATCAAAGCAGGTTTTGGTTATGACTGTTCATTAAAAATCCTTAATTCTTCAATGCTTTTCAAATCCACCGATGAATCGTTAGCAACCTTAGATATTGCAAGCATTGACCTTTATACAGGTCAACTGCGCCTTTACAAAGCAGGTGCTGCCCCAACTATTGTAAGAAGAAGCGGAAAAACAGGCAAAGCCGAAAGCACATCACTGCCCGCAGGGATTTTACGTGATATTTCTTTCGACAAGGCATCGGTTAAATGCAAGGTTGGAGATATGGTTGTGCTTATGTCAGACGGTGTTACAGGAACAGGCACAGATTGGATAAGAGCAGAAATTGAAGCCTGGCGTGAAGGTGACGCTCAAAGCTTAGCCGAAAGACTTTGCGACTCTGCAAAACGCAGAAGAAACGATAATCACGAAGATGATATTACGGTTTTAGTGGCAAATTTAGAAAAAGCAATATAAAAAGCAGGTCGAAAGACCTGCTTAGTTTATGCTGTATTCTAAATAGGTTTCCCCTGTTTCAAGGTTTTTCCAGGTAAATTTTCCGTCTTCTAATATCATATAACTATGACAAGAATTTTCCTTAGGTATTGAAACGGAACCCGCATTCATATAAATAAAATCTTCATTTTCTATGCATTTTGGAATATGGGTGTGACCGTTAAGCAATATATCTCCCTTTGAAAGCGGCGGTAATACCTGCTCATTAAATTTATGACCATGAGTAGCGTAAATAAGCTTTTCACCCACAGGCACAACCGCATAATCCGCAAGAACGGGAAAATCCAAAACCATCTGGTCTACCTCTGTATCACAGTTTCCTCTGACACAA
>JAFYNC010000112.1 GCA_017549905.1 Clostridia bacterium
GAACCCAAGCATACTAAAATATGAGTTCGCATACCTGCCGCACGTCCATGTCTTGCGCGTTCACTACCAATTAATGCGCCGATAATTACCGCAAGTAACGAGCGTACTACTACCTTTAATAAAAATTCAAAGTTTATATAATATAATAAAAATTCCACTACGCAACTCCCCTTCTACATAAATATTTAAGAGATATAGTTACTAAATATACCTTTAATATTAAAATTTAACATAAATTAAAAGCAAATAGCAAAAGAATGGTAACGCACATCCTTTTGCTATTTATATTATATATCATATTAAAATACTTGTCAAGGTAATTATAACCTGGTTTTAATATTGCAAATATCTTCGGCTCACGTAACCTGTAACTCCATTATAGGTCACAACAGCCCAATCACCGTTTATTGAATAAACTGTAACTTCTGCTCCGTTTGGTATTCTGCCAATTATCTGCCCCGTCATTGATGGTGAATTTCTGATATTTAAATTAGAGCCTTGTGTTGCCACCGAAGCTGTGAAAATATTTTGAGGCGTATTAAAAGGTATACCAAAATATTCTGTTAGTGAATAAACTAAATTTGCCGCTATTGCTTCTATGTTATTTCTTATCCAATCCGCATCTTCGGCGTTATCGTGATAGGCAAGTTCTATCAAAACTCCTGGCGCTCGCACCCGTCTTACCTCGCCTAAAGTGGTTGTAGGAATGGTTCTTACAGAATTTGGCAACGGATAAATCAGTTGCAGATTTTTAGCTGTAATATCTGCAAATCTTTTACCCTTAACGCTTGTGGGGTAATAATAAACCTCACTTCCTCTGCGACTGCCGTCCCCTGTTCCTGTAGCGTTTGAATGTAATGCCAAATGTAAATCATAGTTACCCATATTAGATGCTGCAATAGAGCTTGCCGCCGTCATTTCAGGGGTATTTCTAACATAATTAATACCGCTCGCCGCAAGATATGGTTCCATTGCATTGGCAATAAGATTCATATAATATTCCTCATTACCACCACCGTTATAAGGGTTAAATTCTTGTGTCGAGGGACTAAGATAAATAATAGGCATAAAAAAATCCTTTCTGCACATAAAATAATATACTATATCATTCTATGAAACAGAAAGGAAAAGTTTAATTATTTATATAATCCCATTTTCTTTAGCGCAGCTCTTTACTACCGATAAAAACCAGCAATAAAGCGCTTCGCCAAGTTCTTGGAAAATGGGGTCGCCATCGTGAGAACAAAGCATTGCAAAGGTCTGTCCTATTCTACGGTCAACCTCGCCGCCTCGTCTAAACGCTAAGTAATAAAACGAGAATGCGCCTGTATCCTCAGAGGTCTTATAAATTTCTGGTGATTTTTGCTTCAAAGTGTCAATAAAGTTTTTTTGAGCAATACCCTCTACCGTATCATCACCGCCGAATTGCTCAAAGCCTACAGTTGCAGTAAAAGACAATAACATTCTTCTATGCACTAACATATCTGTATTATCAATATCCACCGCGCTGTTTTGGGATATTGTTGCATCATCAATAAATTTTAATGCTACATCCTTGCCCCATGCCTTTGCTTTTTTTACAAGTGCCTTATCAAGACTGCTTGTCTCAACAACACTTTCTTTATTCTTTCTAACATCAACCGAAGGCTTGTCACCCGCGATTTTAATGTCATTATCTGAATACAAATTCATCACCCCTCAAGGCAATTTTGTTTCAAAGCTTGGGCTAACTGTGCAGGGCAAGAGGTATTTTTAAA
This sequence comes from Clostridia bacterium, assembly GCA_017549905.1. Lineage (GTDB taxonomy): Bacteria > Bacillota > Clostridia > Oscillospirales > Acutalibacteraceae > UBA737. Next base: position 1,758 of record JAFYNC010000112.1, read on the forward strand.
CCCACACTTAATGCCCTGTAATTTCTCAATAACATCTTCAACCTTCATACCCTCAGCAAGAGCCGCAACACCCTGTGTATTTCCGCTGCATCCACCTTGAAACTTAACTTTTTTTACAATACCGTCCTCAACATCAACTATTATGCCACGAGAACATACTCCATTAGTTTTATATGAAATTTGCAATCTTAATATTCCTCTCAAATAAAAAATTATCTATCCTTAAATCTGTTACTGCGAACAGGATGACGAAGCTTTCTTAAAGCTTTTGCCTCTATCTGACGGATACGCTCACGTGTTACATTAAACTCAGCGCCAACCTCTTCAAGTGTATGGCATCTGCCGTCATGCAAACCAAAGCGAAGTCTGATTACAGATTCCTCTCTTGGAGTAAGTGTTTTTAATACACCGTCAATATCCTCGTTAGTAATTGTCTTGAGCGCCGCCTCGTCAGGAGCTAATGCATCCTCATCACGAATAAAGTCCATAAGTCTTGAATCTTCCTCAGGGCCTATAGGTGTTTCCATAGAAACAGGCTCTTGCGCCACGCGCATAATCTCGCGCACACGCTCTACAGGTAAATCCATTTTTTCAGCAATTAACTCTTCACTCGGTTCAAAACCGTTTTCGTGCAATAACTGACTCTGTATCTTCTTTAATCTATTAATGGTTTCAACCATATGAACAGGAATACGAATAGTTCTCGCCTGATCTGCTATAGCACGTGTAATAGCCTGTCTTATCCACCAAGTAGCGTAGGTAGAAAATTTAAAGCCTTTGGTGTGGTCAAACTTGTCCACCGCTTTAATAAGTCCCACGTTACCCTCTTGAATAAGGTCAAGGAAATACATTCCTCTGCCAACATATTTCTTAGCAATACTTACAACAAGACGAAGGTTAGCCTCTGTAAGACGCTGTTTTGCATATTCGTTGCCCTCAGTAATCTTAACTGCAAGTTCAATTTCCTCATCGGAAGAAAGAAGCGGCACTCGGCCTATCTCACGAAGATAAACTTTAACAGGGTCATCAAGAGAAATGTTGTCAAAAGCCATATCCTCTTCGCTAAGCTTATCTACATCCATCTCCTCAAGCTTTAGCTCATCATCGGTTGGCTCTTCATCAAAATCAAGTTCGAGAATAGGCGGTTCTGAAAAAAGTTCATCCAAATCATCGGGTGCATTTTCAATATCGTCTAAAGTAGAACCTTTATCTTCGTTTTCGAGTTGGTCCTCTAAAACCTCGTTATAATTTTTTTCCTTTTTCTTGCTATCCATATTCTTCAATTACCTTTCTTTTTCTTATTGATTATATTTTGAAGATTAGAAGCCCAGTCCTCAACTGATGCTTCTTTAATATCAGGAGCATTAATTCGGCTTTCTTCTTCTAATATTACCTCTATACAATCCTTTAATACAGTTTTAGCGTTTTGCCCCGCTTTTTCACTGTTTGCAAGAGCCACAAGATATCCAAGCTCGGCAGGTATAAGCTTTTCTGCAAAAGCCGAAATATCAAGTGTTCTGCCCGAATCTAAAATTTCAGTCATAATACTATAGATTCGTTTATTAAGAGTTGTAACCATTTTATCAGGTGGCAACAGTTCCTTAATATCCACATAAAAATCGGGGTGTTGCATAAGAACTGCTATTACCGTTTCCTCTGCCGCGGCAGCTTTTGGTGAAATTCGCCTTTCAGGGTTTATATCCTCTCGCGAAACTTTTGTTTTAATAGCTTCTGAAATTTCTTTGTTTTGTTTATATTTATTACGCTTTCGGCGCAAATCATCTACTTTTGCAGTGAGTGCTGTTCTTGAAACACCATATTTTTCACAAAGTCTGCCAATATAAATATCCCTTGTCATCACATCGTCATCAGAGGCTAAAACCTCAGCCGCACGTGATAAATATTGCAGTCTTCCGTCATCACTGTCAAGATTCACACCTTCTGCCGCCATAAGCAATTTATATTCAATATCACTTACAGCGCCCTCTAACAAGGCTTTAAATCGTTCAGGTCCGCTTTTTTTAATAAATTCATCAGGGTCCTTGCCATCGGGTATAATAACTACTCTAACGCTAAGACCTGTATTTTCAAGCAACTGAGAAGCTTTTTTAATAGCCTTTTGGCCCGCGGTATCACTATCCATCATGAGCACTATTTCTTTAGTATATCTTGCTATAAGATTTGCTTGCTCACTTGTAA
>JAFYNC010000113.1 GCA_017549905.1 Clostridia bacterium
AGCGCCTCTCTTATAAATCTTTTAAGCATTGCCGCTGTAACATCAAAGTCTGCAATAACGCCGTCCTTCAAAGGTCTTACAGCCACTATGGATCCGGGCGTCCTGCCAATCATTTCCTTAGCCTCGGTACCAACGGCGCGAACAGCATCGTTTCTTATATCATAAGCCACAACCGAAGGCTCTCGCATAATAATTCCTTTACCTTTAAGGCAAACCAAGGTGTTAGCAGTGCCAAGGTCGACCCCTAAATCTCTTGTAAACATAAACTATCTCCGTTCTTTTATATCATTAATCAACACTTATTATTTACGGCACAATGAAATTTATCGCATTGTGTATATTGGAAATTTCAATATTCTCTTTGCCTTCTGCATATTCGCCGTCAAGTGTCCAAGAAAGTCCGCCGGGAGCTTCAACATAAAGCTTTTTGGTGTGGAAAAATTCTATTCCATCTCGGTTAAGTTCCTTTTTCAAAATACCGTCAATAAGCGGTTGTAATTTTAATATGTTGTCAGGGTTTTTAATAAGCAAAACCTCAAAAAGTCCGTCATTAAGTTTTACTACAGATTGGTCAAACTTAACTATTCCGCCAACCGACATTGAGTTTGAAATCGCGCCGAATAAAAAGTCACCCTCAACCTCGCGGTCATCTGCAACGAATTTCATTTTGATAGGTTTTATCGTACCTATACTGCGAACACCTTCAAAAAAGTATGCCGCCTGACCGAAAACATTTTTAATTTCTTGGGGCGCAGAATATGAAGCCGAGGTGAACGCGCCAAAGGAAGCGGTGTAAGAAAAGTATTTATCATCAAATTTACCGATATCAAGAGGTATTATGTTTCCGCTCACAATATCTTTTGCGGCTTTGGCAATATTTTTAGAAATACCAAGTCCCTGCGACCACTCGTTTAAAGTGCCCGAGGGTATATATCCAAGCGGACAGGAAATCTTTGAGTGCATAAGACCTGTGATAACCTCGTTCAAAGTGCCGTCACCGCCGCAAACAACAATTAAATCAAAGTCGCCGTTTGAAAGTGACTCTACTTTAAGTGTAGCATCGCCACGCGCTTTTGTGGGATAAACTGTAACGCTGTAATCATCTGCTGAAAGTATTTCAACAACCTTTAAAAGTTGGGGGCGCATTTTGCCTGTGCCCGAATGTGGATTCACAATTAAAAGAAGTTTTTTAATCATAATACCATTCCTTTCGGATTATCTGTAATCAATAGGTAAAGTGGCGGTGGCGTTAAGGTCTTGCCCTGCCGTGTTGCCGTTTTCAAATTCAAAAATTGCTTGAGCGCCAACCATTGCGGCATTATCTCCACAGAGAGAAAGAGGTGGATAATAAAGCTCTAAACCTCGTTTTTCACATTCCTCTGCCATTCTTTTTCTAAGTTCGCTGTTTGCCGAAACACCGCCTGCTACTGCGATTTTAGTATATCCAAGATTTTCTGCCGCTTTAAAGGTATTGTCAATAAGCATATCGCAAACACGCTCTCTTACGGTTGCGGCAAGAACAGGAACATCAATTTCTTCATTTTTTTGGTGCGCATTGTGAATAGTATTTATAACAGCGGTTTTAAGTCCCGAAAAACTGAAATCATATTCGCCGTTTGATTTAGGATACGGCAAGGGATATTTATTAAAATCTGATTTTGTGGCAATTTTATCAAGAGTTACACCGCCGGGATAAGAAAGCCCCATGCAACGCGCGGTTTTATCAAAGCATTCGCCCGCGGCATCATCCTTTGTGCCGCCTAAAATTTTAAAGGTGGTATAATCTGTAACCTCGGCAATAACAGTGTTTCCGCCTGACACCAAAAGACATAAAAAAGGCGGTTTTAATTCCTTATGGGCAATATAGTTTGCCGCAATATGACTTCTTAAATGGTGAACGGGAATAAGCGGAACACCTAAAGAGAGCGCAAGTCCTTTTGCAAAGTTTACGCCCACAAGCAAAGCGCCTATAAGGCCGGGCGCAAAAGTAACTGCTATAGCGTCAATATCGTTATAGGTGATACCCGCGCTGTCAAGCGCCTCATCGCAAACGGCAGATATTGCCTCGGTATGTCGGCGCGAAGCAATTTCGGGCACAACGCCGCCGTAAATCTTATGTTCTGCAATTTGGGTTGCAATTATGTTTGAAAGTACCTCTCTGCCCTCAACAACTGCGGCCGAGGTTTCGTCGCAAGAGGATTCGATTGCCAAAATTTTCATATTTTTTCAAACCTTTTTGTCATAATAAGTGCATCTTCTTTTGGGTTTGTGTAAAAGTTTTTACGCAAACCTTCTTGTTTAAAGCCAAGCTTTTCGTAAAGTGAAGCAGCGTTTTTATTAGATTCTCTTACTTCAAGAGATACAAATTCAAGTGCCAGATCGCGCGCGAGTGAGAAAACGCGGTTTAAAAGCGCAGTGCCAACACCCTTGTTTCTGTATTCGGGCAAAACTGCGATGTTGGTGATATATCCTTCATCTAAAATACAGCTTATACCGATATAGCCGATAACCTTTTTGTTTTTTAAGCAAACGAAAAATTTAGTGCCGTTTTTAAAGGCGTCTAAAATTGCATCTGTGCTCCAAGGTGTAGAAAAGCAGATTTCTTCAAGTTCGGCTATGGGTTTTATGTGTTCTCGTTCTATAGACACAACAAACATTTCGCTAAAAAATCCGTCGTCACATAGCTTATCAATAGCGTCGGTTATACAATCTCTGCATTTTTTATAAACATCTAAGTCTTGCGAAAAGGGGTCGGGTATACCATCACCCAAAACAGTAACTTTTTTGCCATCTGCATAAAGGCAAAGTAAGGTTTTGTGCGACTCGCTCATACAGATAATTTTATCTGCCCAAGCGGTGTCGCTAAGCTCTAACTGTGTAGATGTGTGGTCGGAAATATCGATGCCGAGCTCTGCCATAGCAAGTGATGAATTTTCGCTCACCTTTTGTCCTGAGCCACTAAGACCTCGGCTTTTAACTGTTACGTTTTCTAAATCAAGAGATTTTAAATACCCCTCTGCCATAGGGCTTCGGCAGGTATTTCCTGTGCATAAAAATAAAATATTCATTATCCCTTTGCCTCTAACCAATTTTTGCCGAAAGCGGCATCTGCTGTAAGCTCAACCTCTAATTTAGCGGCATTTTGCATTTCCTCTGATAAAAGTGCGCAAATCTTTTCGGCATCCTTATCGTCACACTCAACAATAAGCTCATCGTGTACCTGCAAAATAAGCTTTGCGGTTGGAAATTCCTTTTCGAGCCTATTTGAAACTTTAATCATAGCAAGTTTTATAATATCTGCCGCGGATCCTTGAATAGGCGCGTTTCTTGCAACCCTTTCACCGAATGCGCGAAGCATACCGTTTGAGTTGTGAAGCTCGGGCAAATACCTACGCCTTCCAAAATAGGTTGTAACAAAACCGTCAAGCTTGGCGGCGCTAATGGTATTATCCATATATTTTGCCACCTCGGGATAGGTTGCAAGGTAGCTTTTTATATAACTGTCTGCCTCGGCGCGAGTAACCCCAATATCTTTTGAAAGTGAAAATGCGCCTATTCCGTAAACAATGCCGAAATTAACGGCTTTAGCGCGGCTTCGCATAATGGGAGTTACAAGGTCTAAAGGCATTGAGAAAACCTGAGCGGCAGTAGCAGTGTGAATATCTGCACCGCTATTAAAAGCGTCTATCATATTTTTGTCATTCGCAATGCTTGCAAGCACGCGAAGTTCTATCTGCGAATAGTCGGCATCGCATAAAACCCTGTTTTCCCCTGCAACAAAGAATTCGCGAAGCTTCTTACCCTCAGCAGTTCTGACAGGAATATTTTGAAGATTAGGTTCTAACGAGCTTATTCTTCCTGTTCTGGCTTCGGTTTGGTTAAATGTTGTGTGAATTCTGCCGTCATCTGCGATACAGGTCTGCAAACCGTCAGCATATGTTGATTTTAACTTTGCAAGCTGTCGGTATTCAAGCAAAAATTCAACCGCAGGGTGCTTATCGCGCAGTTCTTCCAAAACCTCGGCGTTTGTGCTGTAACCGCTTTTGGTTTTCTTTTTTGCGGGCAGTCCTAATTTTTCAAATAGCGCAACACCCAATTGTTTGGGAGAGTTAAGATTAAATTCATATCCAACAAGCTCATAAACCTTGCTCTCAAGCTCGGCGATACGACCACCCAATTCTTCCGACATATTTTTAAGTCCGTCGCGGTCAACCAAAAAGCCTTCAAGCTCCATTGAGCCTAAAACACGCGCCAAAGGCAGTTCTATTTCACAAAACAATTTTAATTGCTCTGTTTTTACGAGCTCTTTATAAAGATTGTCACAAGCGGTCTTAAAATTACAAGCATTTTTCAAAAA
>JAFYNC010000114.1 GCA_017549905.1 Clostridia bacterium
AATCCTGCCACGTGGCAGGGTACTCTGCGCTGTGGCTTTTTTCGAACACTGCGAGTGTTACCGAAAAAATCCCACTGCTCGAGACTCCGCAGATTGCGAAGCCTAACGCGGCTTTGCAACTACTCCGACGAACCTACGAATGCAGCAGTCAAAGTGCTGTGTCTTACCGCTTGACGACACCCCAATATTAAATTTTAGTTTTAATCCTGCCACGTGGCAGGGTACTCTGCGCTGTGGCTTACCGCCCCGCGACACCCCAATGTGTCGTATTAATTTTTTTTAAAGGCTTTGGACGATTTTCGCCAAAGCCTTTTTATGTGGGGTGGAAGATGGGACTCGAACCCACGGTCTCCAGTGCCACAAACTGGCGCTTTAACCAACTAAGCTACATCCACCATAGCGCAAAAACTATTATACCACAATACTTCGTTTTGTCAACAAAAATTTATAAATTAAACCGAAAAATCTTCGGGAGAATAATTATCGGCTATTTTTTGGCGAAGAGGTTGCCTTTTAAGTGGGTCATATTTATACTTTCTGCAGCTATCACCCGCCGCAGTTATACCGCGTTTAATGCATAAAATCTCATCAGAATATTGCGAACCTATGCCGTGAATACAGTATTCACAGCGGTGAGGTAACTTTTTATTAAAAACTTTATTTGACATAAAAATTGCTCTTTTCTTTTTGTTTGCCTTTATTATACTATATCCTCTGTTATTTTTCCAGCATATTTTTTGCCTTCTAAAGAAATTACGAAAACTATGCACATTAAAAGCATACAAACACTCAAAACAGGGGTTGAATAAATATATGTGACGCTGAAAGCTTTTCCGTTTGAAAATGTGGGCACCGACACACCAAAAATCTTTAAAATAACAAACAGCAACGCCACGCTTATAGTTCCGTGCAGTATTCTGAATAATATGAACTTCCAGATATTAATTTTAAATTCTCTTACAAGGGTTATAACCTGAAACCAAACACCAAATCCCGAAAATCCAAGCAAAAAAGCTATTGTGAATAGATTATCTGTCTGCGATACGGCGTTTGTAACCTCGGTTAAAAACGTTAGCGATTTTAAACCTGCAAATTTTTGTGCTAAAAATGATATGTAACCGTTTATAAATGAAAAAAGTATAACAAAACCGCAAACTGACATAACAGCTGATGCCGCCTCTGCCGAAGACAACACAAAATTATCGGCAAACCCGAGCATTTGCGGTTGTTTTGCGGTGTTTACCTGCTCTTTTTTGGTGATGACAGATATAAAAACACCCAAAACCGCACTCGAAATAATATGAGCCAAAAGCAAGTAATATCCTAATTTTCGCGATTGCAGTAAACCATCACCCACCGCGCCAACAATAAAAGCAGGACCTGCATTTACACAAAAATTAAGCATTCGCGAAGCGCGCAAAGGTGAAATCCTATTTTGCTTTACTGCCTCATTTAAAAGCTTTGCGCCGATTGGATACCCACCTATAAACGACAATGAAATGACTCCGAATTCATAAAAATTTAAACCTGTAATTTTAGATAGTTCTTCAAAAATACCCGATTTTAAGATAAACAAAACACACATTGTAAACGGAAATAGCGAGGGGATTATAACTCTGCCGCACAACAACAAACCCTTATATGCAGAATTTCTGCAAATTTGAGGTTCTGCAACAATTAAAATTATAAGCATTATAACCACGCCACAGACAAAATAAACTGAATTCTTCTTAGCCAAATTAACCACCCGTAAAATTATATGCTTTTTGACATTATTATAATATTTTTTTCATAAAATAAACTGAATGGGGGCATACCTGTGGCGAAAAAATACAAAATTGAGAAAAGCGGCAAAAAAGTGAAATGGGATTTACTTGGTAAAAATGATGATTTTTCTGCCAATATGCTCTCAGCCTCACACATAGAAATAATCGGCAATACTTCTCTTACCCTTGAAGGTTGTCTTGGTGTATATGAATACACCGATACATTTCTAAAACTCAAGCTTTCTCGCGGATCTTTGATTATTTGCGGCGCAGACTTTGATATTGTTCTTCTCGAAAACAAGCAAATTTCCGTAAGGGGAAAAATTTCATCGGTAGAATTTTGTGTTTGAGGTGTTTTAATGCTTTGGCTTTTTAGATATTCCATAGGCTATTTATACATTGTAATAAAGGGCGAGTATAACGAAAATGTACTTAATTTATGTGCCAAAAACCGAATTACACTTTGGAATTCAAGATTACATAAAAAGGATATTGAAACCTGTATTTCGGTAAATGATTTTAAAAAACTGAGAACTATTATAAGAGGCAGTAAGGTAAGACTTCATATATTAAAAAAAGTAGGGCTTCCATTTAAAATTCAAAAAAGCCGCAACCGCTCAGGTCTTTTAGTGGGATTTATTATTTTAGCTTTGTTTCTTAAAATTATGTCCGGCTATATATGGGTAATTGACGTTTCGGGCAATAAAAAAATCAGCGAAAAAGAAATACTTAGCGCTTGCAGACAAATAGGTATAACCGAAGGTATACGCGCAAAGAATATTAACCCTAAAACTGATCGCGAGCATCTTTTACTTAAATGCAACTCGCTCAGCTGGGCTTCCTTAAATATCGAAGGTTGCAGACTCACAGTTAATGTTACCGAAATTGGAAAACTACCCGAAAACGAAGAAAGCGCCACCAACCTTAAAGCCAATACAGACGGTATTATAAAAAAAATAGATGTAACACTCGGAAACTGCGTTGTTAAGGTTGGTGACACGGTAAAAAAAGGTGATTTGCTTGTATCGGGAATAAGCGAAACTTTAGGCGGCACAAAATTTACACGTTCACTCGGTGAAATTTATGCTGAAACTACTCGCGAATACAAACTTTCTAAAACTTATAAGCAAAAGATTATTTCACCCACAGGCGAAACAAAGCAAAAGCAAGTACTTGAATTTTTCACCCTTAAAATTCCTCTTTACTTGGGAAAAGAAACAAAAAACTACAATTCAGAGTTGAAACAAAAAAACTATACTCTTTTTTCAAAAACTTTGCCTATCAGAATATATACTCGTGAATTTCAGTTTATAAATGAATATACTTTAACCTATGAGAAAGACCAGTTAAAAGAGCAACTGCAAAAAGAGTTGGAACAAAAAATAAAAGATAATAAAATTAACAGTTATAAAACCCTTAAAACCGACTATTTAGAAACTGAGGAGAGTATTTCTCTAACCGCACTAATTTCTGCAGAAGAAAACATTGCGGTGAGTGAAAAATTACTCACCGCAAATTAGAAAAGCAAAACAACCTCTTTTTAGAGGTTGTTTTTTTATATGTATGCTTTTGTTCACAAAAAATTTAATTTTTCTCTATAATTAGAACAAACAAAAATTTTATAATAATTTAGAATAAATCCACTTTATAGGAGAGGAAAACGATTATGTACATAATAAAAAATGCTTTGCGTTGCATCGGCAGATCAAAAGGGCGTAATGTTTTAATCGGCATTATCGCGCTTGTAATTGCTGTTTCTGCCTGTCTTGGTTTGTCTATAAGACAAGCCGCCGAAAGTGCTAAAGAGAGCACATTGGAAGAATTAAGCATAACCGCAACCATTTCTTATGACAGAAGTTCCATGATGAATGATATGATGGGCGGCGGAAAACCCGGTAGCAGCAACGGTGGATTTGACCGTGATCAGTTTAAAGATATGATGGGAAATGCCTCATCCTTAACCCTTGAAGAATATGAAACCTATGCAAAAGCCGAGTCGGTAGAAGATTTTTATTACACCATTACCGCAGCTTTTAACGGCAACGACGATTTGTTGCCTGTAACCGATGAAACAGATGACGAAAGTGATTCTGATTCTACTCAGGGCGGTTTCGGCGGAATGGGATTTCCCGGTGGTGACCGTGGTGGAAAAGGTATGTTTAGCTCGTCAGACTTTTCTGTTATCGGTTACAGCAGCGATAACTCAATGACCGCTTTTATCAACGGCACAGCCTCTGTTTTAGATGGCGGCGCAATGTTCGAAGAAGGCTCAACCGAGCAAGAATGTGTTATTTCCGAAGAACTTGCAATTTTTAACGACTTATCCGTTGGCGATACTATTGTTCTCACAAACCCCTCGGTCGAAACCGAAACCTATGAACTTAAAATTGTAGGACTTTATACAAGCTCATCAAACAACGATTTTTCAATGTCAATGTTCGGCAAAAGCCAAGACCCCGCCAACCAAATTTATATGAGCGCCGCCGCATTGCAGACCATTCTTGATGCTTCGGACAAGGTTTCCACAACCATTACCAATTCAACTACAGGCAGAGAAAGTGATAGCGCGATTACAGGCTCTGTATCGGCAACCTATGTTTTCGCAAACACCGATAAGTATTATGCTTTTGAGGATGAAGTTCGCACACTCGGTCTTGATGATTCCTATGCCGTATCATCTGCCGACCTTTCCGCTTTTGAAAACAGCCTTACTCCGCTTAACACACTCAGCACAATGGCGGGTTGGTTCCTCGTTGTTATTCTTGTTATCGGTGCAATTATACTCGTTGTTCTTAACATCTTTAATGTGCGTGAGCGTAAATACGAGGTTGGCGTTCTAACCGCAATGGGCATGAAAAAATGGAAGGTTGCGGCGCAATTTATGTGCGAAATCCTCGTTGTTACAATGATTGCCGTAATCATAGGCGCAGGTATTGGCGCTGTAAGCTCTGTTCCTGTTACAAATGCACTTTTGGCGGGTCAAGTTGAAAGCCAAAACTCACAACAAACACAGATGGATCAAAACTTTGGTCGTCCTGGTAATTTTGGCGGCGGAATGCCGGGAATGCCCGGAGCGCCTGGCGGAAACACGCCATCGGATATTCCTAATGATGTTGGAGGCGGAAAGAATCCTTTCCAAAATATGTTTAGCAGTGCCGAAAATTATATTACCGAAGTAAACTCCGCAATGAATCTGACCGTTGTATTTCAGATGCTCGGTGTTGGACTTCTTCTTACATTAGTAGCAAGTATGGCGTCGGTATCGTTTATTATGCGTTACGACCCGTTAAAGATTCTTGCAAACAGAGATTAAGAAAGGAGAAAAAAGTATGTCTATTTTATCACTTCAAAACATCAGCTTTTCGTATGGCAGAATACCTGTATTACAAAATATTTCATACGAATTTGAAAAAGGCAAAATGTACTGTATCGTAGGTAAATCCGGCGCAGGTAAAACCACACTTTTATCACTCCTTTCGGGACTTGCATCTCCCAGTAGCGGCGAGATTGTTTATGACAATAAAAATGTTGCAAAAATTGATAAATACACCTTCCGTTCCAAATACATTGGCGTTGTATTTCAAAGCTTTAATTTAATCACCAAATATACAGCGCTTGAAAACGTTATTTTATCGATGGATGTTGCAGGATATAAAACCAAGAACAAAAAACAAAGAGCAACCGAACTTCTTAATAGTGTTGGGCTTGATGAGGACGAAGCAAACCGTCGTGTTCTTAAATTGTCAGGAGGTCAACAACAGCGTGTTGCCATTGCCCGCGCTCTTTCCTATAATCCTGATATAATTCTTGCCGATGAGCCCACAGGAAACCTTGATACCGAAACTCAAAATGAAATTATGGGTATTTTCCGAGAACTTGCAAACCAAGGAAAATGCGTTATTTTAGTAAGCCATTCACCCGATGTTGCGGCAATGTGCGATGAACGATACGAACTCATGAAAATTGGTCGTACTAAAAAGTAAATAACTTATTTTCTTTCAATAAGGTTTTAGATTCTCCCTGTTTGCTATGATATAAGATAAAACTAAAAGCTGTGCAGAATTTCTGCACAGCTTTTTTGACTAATCAACATTTACGCCTTTTTCAAACAATTTTACATTTATAAAGTATACTATAACAAGAATAAACGCATACGAAATAAGAGCCATATATAATGCCGTTTTTAATACATCAAGGCTTACCATTTCAGCAGTTACAAATAAATTCATAAAAGACTCATTAAAGACTGCTACCAAAAATGTAATAGCTAATATTAAAGTTTGACTTGCCATATAAACAATAAAACCATAAAGCACCGAAAAACCTATTTTTGCATTATTCATTCTGTGTCCCAAAATAATTCCTGTAAAACCGCACTGCATTATATTTGAAATCTGAACAAAAACAACCAAAATGAATAAGAAAATTAAAAAGGAAATGGAAAACTCAAGATTCTCTGCAATCGGCAATATGAAATTTTTAATTAGTTCTATTTTTTCCTCTGAATAATATGCTATAAACAAATCTGCAACTATTACAATAACACCTAAACACAAGGTGACAAGCGCGGATAAAACTTTTGAAATATATAGAGCTGTCTTTGTCACAGGCAAAGTGTGTGTGAGATAAGACTCATCACCATATAAATTTTGTTTGAAACCAACCCAAGAACGCATCAAAGTATTAATTATAATGCTAAACATCATTGATATCATAGCGCCTTGACAAATCTGTCCTATAATATTCATCACAAGCGAATTTTCAATACTAAAAAACACTCTTGTAAGTATTGCAAAAAAACTTGCCAAAATATAAAACACCACGATTGTTTTGAGTATACTCTTAAAATCATATTTAAGTAATTTACCTAACATCTAAACATCCTCCTGAAAATTTCGTCTATCGATGCGTTTTCTTTAGTTCTAAGCTCATCACAATCCGAATGAAGTATAATTCTGCCTTTATCAATAAATATAACCTCATCAAGTATTCTTTCAATATCACTAATAAGGTGGGTTGAAATTATTACACTTGCGCCCTCATTAAAGTTAGAGAGAATAGTATCAAGAATATAATCCCTTGTTGCAGGGTCTACACCGCCTAAAGGCTCATCTAAAATATATAGCTCGGCTTTTCGGCTCATAACAAGCACCAACTGCACCTTTTCCTGCATACCCTTACTCATTTTAGAAAGTTTAAGCGAGGTATCTAACTTTAAATCGGCAAGTAGCCTGCGCGCTTTGTCGGCATCAAAGTTATCATAAAAATCAGTAAAAAACTCTATGACCTTATCTACTGTCATACTCTTATCAAGATATGTGCGCTCGGGCAAATAAGATATAATTTTTTTACTTTCAACGCCTATTTTCTCGCCGTTCACAAGAACTTCACCGCCAGTAGCAGTAAGCAAATCATTTATAATTTTAATAAGGGTTGACTTACCTGTTCCGTTTTGTCCAAGTAAACCTATTATTTTTCCGCGTGGCACCGTTAAATTAATATCCTCTAAAATCTTTTTATTTCCAAAGCTTTTATTAATATTTACGCATTTTAAAAGTTCCATTATTCTTCCTCCTTAAGAAAATTTATAGCATCTTGTTTTGAAAAACCGATATCTGACATAGATTTGAAAAAATTATTCACAAGGCTATCGGCATACTGCTTTTTATACTTTAAGACAAGTCCTTTATCCTCGGTTACGAATTTACCGTTTGTTCTCTCGGTAAAAATGAGCCCTATTTCTTCAAGTTCTGTTAAAGCCCTTTGCATTGTGTTGGGATTAACCTTATAATTTAAAGCCAAATCTCTAACAGACAATAAACGCTCACCTGTTGTGAGTTTGCCTGATATTATCTCAATTTTCAGTTTCTCTGCAAGTTGAATATAAATTGGAATATTATTATCGAAACTAAAACTCATACCCTTCTCCTTGTATCATTGTATCAATGAACTAATACAATAATACACCACTCCCCCACATTTGTCAAGAAAAAAACAGCTTGAAAATTCAAGCTGTTTTAATCATTACTTTTAAATACATCTGCCACTTCGCTGATTGTTACAAAAGCTTTAGGGTCTATTGTGTGAATTATATTTCGCATTTTTGCAATTTGAAATCGGTTTACAACAAAATATATAATAGTTTTCTCGGAATTGGAATATCCGCCTTTTGCCGTAATTTTGGTAGTGCCGCAGTCAAACGCCTGCATTAGTTCCTCGCTTATTTCCTCGGGTTTCTCGGTCACTATCATAACCTCTTTAGAGCGGTCAATACCTTCTACTACAAAATCGACTGTTTTAAGTCCCGCGGCATAAGTTACAATAGAATAAAGCGGTAAAATCCAACTGTTTATAACAAATCCGCATATTATGTAAAGAAATACATTATAAATCATTACGAATGTGCCTACTGTAATATTAAGCTTTTTAGAAAATATAACTGCCATAACCTCTACACCATCTATAGCACCGCCATAACGTATGGTAAGACCGCTGCCTACGCCCGATATAATACCGCCAAAAAGAGCGCAAAGCAATAAATCCTCACCCGCGAGCGGTGAAGCAATAGTAACATCTATTGGCAATACATCGGTTATAAGCCAAGAAGCTATAGAATAAACAGCAACTGTAAATATCGAATATACCGTAAACGTAGCACCTTGCTTTTTAAGACCCAATAAGAAAAGCGGAACATTAATTATTAAAAGAAATAAAGATAGTGAAAGATATTCGGGTGTTATTTGTGAGAGCAGAATAGAAGTGCCCGAAATTCCGCTGTCATAGAGCTTTACAGGCGCTAAGAAAACCGTTACGCCAAATGCATTTATACATCCTGCTATAAGCAAAAATATAAAATTTTGAAATTTAAGACTCTTTAAATCATTGTATATTCTTTTCACCTGTTATTCATCTCCTATTATAAATATATGAAAATAAAAAATCCCAAGAACTTTCCGTCCTTGGGATTTTGGTGCGAGTGACGAGACTTGAACTCGTACGTCATGGACACACGCCCCTCAAACGTGCCTGTCTGCCTATTCCAGCACACTCGCAAATTTATTGTGCCTAAGTATTATATCAAAAGGCTTTTCACTTGTCAACAATTAATTTTATTTTTTTTAATTTAATTTTCTTTTCATTAAAAACTTCTTTATTTATTCATAAATATATGGTAATATTAATTAAATATTACTTATTAGAGGTAGATTTATGAGTTTGTTGAGAAAACTTTTCGGTGACTATAGCCAAAAGGAAATAAAAAGAATATTACCCTTACAGCAAAGAGTGTTGGAACTTGAAAGCGAATACTCGGCTTTAAGTGACGATGAATTAAAGCATAAAACAGAAGAATTTAAAGAACGTCTTAGTCTTGGTGAAACACTTGACGATATTTTACCCGAGGCTTTTGCCGCTTGCAGAGAGGCAGGTTGGCGCGTGCTTGGTATGAAGCACTTCCCTGTTCAGATTATAGGCGGTATTATTCTTCACCAAGGCAGAATTGCCGAAATGAAAACAGGTGAAGGTAAAACCCTTGTTGCAACCTTACCTGCTTACCTTAACGCTCTTTCGGGTAAGGGTGTTCACATTGTAACGGTTAACGATTATCTCGCAAAGCGTGACTCGGAATGGATGGGCAAGCTTTACAAATTTATGGGTCTTACCGTTGGTCTTATAAGCCACGGTATGAACAAGGAAGAAAAGCAAGCGGCTTATAAT
>JAFYNC010000012.1 GCA_017549905.1 Clostridia bacterium
ATTTTTCATAAAGCGGTACACACTGTATAATCTCCCCCTCTAAGCCTACCACAAAATGAGAGCTTACGGTAGTGTCAAGCTTATTAAAATAATCGCGGTTGTTTTGAGCCGTACTATTTGGGTTTCCGACATAATGAATAACAATATTTTTAATATCGGTAAGCTGTATGCCGCTTCTGGCGGTTAAATGAAAACTTATTAGTTGTTCATCTATCCAATCGGGTATCTCGAGTGTTTTTGCCTTTTCCACCCGTTTTGATACATTTTTACCAAAAACTGTTGGTATAAAACCGCCGTCAAAGCTTTGAGGATTTATAAAACTTATCACCGAAACAGTGCCTACAATAAGCGCGGTGGCTATCAGCATCGTTACGCTTATCAGCACCGCCCACCTGAAAATAATTTTTCTTTGCCGTCTTCTTCGCCGTGCCTTATATGAATTTTTCATTAGCTCTCCTTATCAAATTCAAGTGTCACTTTAAACAGGTCACCATCGACATCTAAATTCAGATTTCCTTTTTGAAGCTCTGCTAAGCTACGAGCTATTGAAAGACCTAAACCGCTCCCCTCAGTATTACGTGAGGCATCTCCTCTGACAAAGCGTTCTAAAAGCTCCTCCTCTGTAACATTAAGCTGAAATTTAGAAATATTGCGGAAAGTAATCGCAACCTTTTCTTCTTCCTCTTTTATATCGAGATAAACACGTGTTCCTGATAATGCGTATTTGCACACATTACTTAAAAGATTATCGAATATTCGCCACAAATGTCTGCCGTCTGCCAAAATTACAACGGGAACTTCCGGAATATTTACAACAGGCGTAATACCCGTGTTTTTAAGTCGGTCCTCAAATTCACCTACCGCTTGGGTGAGCAGAACTCCCACATTACAGGCAGAAAGATTTACCGAAAGACTTCCCGAAGAAGCCTTTGAAGCCTCTACCAGATCCTCTACAAGCTTTTTAAGTCTGCCTGACTGACGGTCTAAAACCTCTATATACTGCCTTACAGTTTCATTATCTATATCTTCCTTTTTTATTAAGTCGACGTAATTGATAATAGATGTGAGCGGTGTTTTAATATCGTGCGAAACATTGGTTATAAGCTCGGTTTTAAACCGCTCACTCTTCATTTTTTCATTGACTGCTGTTTGCAGTCCCTCGTTTATATTATTAAGGCTTTCTGCAAATTCCTTGAAATCGCCAAACATATATTTAGCATCAATTTTATACTGTAAATCTCCGTTAGCTATCCTTTCTCCGCCTAATTTTATCTTTTGCAAAACAACCGCGAGGTAAAGTAAAACACAAACCAAAAATGCTGTTGCGAAAAACATTGCAAACACGAAAACTTCATGTGCATCATACAAATTATTTGCTACAGCTATAGTAAAAATAAATTGAAATATAACAACCGCCAAAACTACTATCCAAGTTTTCTGTAAAAGCGAGCAGTTAGAAAAGATATATTTAATCCAATTAAAAAACTTTTTGATTTTCTTTCCTATAAAACTTAAAATATAATACAGTATGTTATTTTTTATAAGTGTTCGGGTTTTAATTCTTGTTGCAAAACTCATTGTGTAACCTAAGGCGATAAAATAATCCACACTGCCTACAAGGCAGAGCCATATTATCATACTAACCCCATCGCTTGCAAATGCATCAACAATTAAAATACTGAATACTGCCAATACTACAACAACCGCAGTAATAAAATCAAAAGGCACTCTGTCAATCAGATTGCATTTTATCACTCCGCCTTGCCTATGCCCTGCCGCGCAAAAAAGGAAGCATAAAAGGAATATAAATGCCGCCAAAGAGCCTAAAGCAATAAACACCATAGCAAATCTCAGTCTATAGCCTATATCAATTATTTCAGCTGTGACTGAGAACAAATCGCTTTTGTGCATATCCTTTGCTATAAATACCTCAATATCGCCAACCATTATTTCTTTAATTTCGTAATTGTAACCGCCTTCCTTATTTTCAACGTAATATTCTTCATACTCATAATATCCCGTATCGGCAGTTGCTATATAAGGTTCGCCGTTATAATTAGTGAGCACTTTATCAGAATTTATATAAGTTACTCTATAAAATACATTTTTATCCTTGTAATATTTCTCAAGATTTGTTTCCCATTCCAAAAGATTAGCAAGATGATACGCTTCATTCTGCGCCATATCTGTAAGGATTTCTTCTTTTACAACAGATTGTTCGCTAAAATAAAACTTATAATATCCCATAACCACAGTAGCGGCGACGCTTGCCACTAAAACAAGTGCCATTATGTATGAGAAAATAATAGCCGCTATTTTAGCGCTCAGACTTTCTTTAAATCTCATAAACCTTAGCCCTCCATCTTGTATCCGTGCGCCCATACAACCTTTAAATATCTTGGATTTGCAGGGTCAATTTCTATCTTTTCGCGCAAGTGTCTTATATGTACCGCAACAGTACTCTCGCCACCAAAGGCCTCCCCATTCCATACATTTCGGTAAATTTCCTTAGGACTCATAACTGTGCCTTTATTTTTCATAAGCAGTTTTAAAATATCGAACTCTGTGGGAGTAAGCGCTACGGAATCTCCATCCACATAAACCTCCTTACCCTTATCGTCAAGTTCGATATTTCCTATAACCATACGCTCACTGTGGGCAGAATTTCCTCCAAGCTCCATATACCGCCTTAGCTGCGAGCGCACACGTGCTATCACCTCAATAGGATTAAATGGCTTTGTTATATAATCATCAGCCCCTACATTAAGACCTAAAATCTTATCTGTGTCCTCGCTCTTAGCGGTAAGTAGAATTACAGGAATATTGAAATTTTGTCTGAGTTTCACAAGTGCAGTTATACCGTCGCATTCAGGCATCATAATATCCATAAGAATTAAATGTATTTCATTTTCGGCTATTGATTTAAGCGCCTCGTTTCCGTTGTATGCCGAAACTGTGTTATAACCTTCTGCCTTTAGGTATATTTCAAGCGCGTTAACTATATCTCTTTCATCATCGCAAATAAGTATGTTATACATTTTAACGTCCCCCTTGTGACTTATTATACCAATATATTTTTTAAGAAAAAATAAGTGAATTTATTAATATTTCTTTAAGATTTGATTTTATTTTAAAATAGTGCTATAATTATTTTACTATAAACTTTACGGAGTTGCAATTATGAAACTTGAAATACTGCAAACCTGTCCTCCGATAATCAGAGATTTTCTTACATATAACGAAACAATACGCGGAAAATCGGGACTTTCGGTTGAGGGATATTTTCTTGATTTACAGTCTTTTTTCAGGTATCTTTTAATGGTGCGCGCACTTGTGCCGAAGGACACCGAATTTGAAAATATTGACATTTCATCCGTTGATTTAGAACTTATTAAAACGGTTACTATTTCCGACCTTTACGGTTTTTTGGTTTACTGCAAGAATGAACGCGGAAACAACACCGCAACGAGAGCCAGAAAAACCTCAACCCTCAGAATTTTCTTTAAATATTTGTCCTCGCAAACCCATCAATTAGAAACTGACCCTGCGCAAATGCTTGAAGCACCCAAGGTTAAACAGTCACTTCCCAAACACTTAACGCTTGAGGATTCATTAGAACTTTTAAATTCGGTTGACGGACCGTATAAAGAGAGAGATTACTGCATTTTAACACTATTTTTAAACTGCGGTCTTCGTCTTGCAGAGCTTTGCGCGCTAAACCTTAGCAGTATTTCATCTGACGGAACACTCACAGTTATAGGTAAGGGCAATAAGGAAAGAATTGTATACCTTAATTCCGCCTGTCTTGACGCTATTAACGCTTATCTGCCGCTAAGACCTAACGATTCAATACCCATAACAGATAAAAACGCCCTTTTTATAAGCCGTAATAAGCGCAGAATAAGTCCCAAAACCGTTCAGCACATAGTTAAAACCTATCTTGAAAAATCAGGGCTTGGCGGTCAGGGCTTTTCCACCCACAAGTTAAGACATACTGCCGCAACCCTTATGTATCAACACGGTGATGTGGATATTCGCGTTTTAAAGGATATTTTAGGCCACGCAAACCTCGGCACAACTCAGATTTACACCCACGTTTCAAACAAACAGATAAAACACGCAGTTGAACAAAACCCACTTAGCAACGTAAAGCAGAAAAAATAATTTGAAATATTCTAAAAAAAGCTATTAGATTTTAACTTAAAATCTAATAGCTTTTGATATTTGTAACACTTTTCAAGAGCTTACTCATTTGTTATTTTTATTTTGTCAAATCGTTAGTGTTTCTTCGATACAAAAGATAAAGTGTAAGCAACAAAATTAATGGAATAATTACAACTGCTATCGTTGCAAGCAACATTAACATATCGTTTGCCGCAGCAACACCGCATCTTGCTATTCCACCTGAAGATATATATGCGGATATATCTCCCCAGATTTTCAATTTTTCATCATATATA
>JAFYNC010000115.1 GCA_017549905.1 Clostridia bacterium
TCATCGTTTATAAGCCCATCGTTTATAAGACGTTTATAAAGCGGTGAAGCATCACCCGCAAGAACCTCAAGCAAAATTGAAGTACAAACCTTTTGCTTAACCGAGCGCTCAGGCTGGCTCATAGTTTCTTTGAAACCAAAACAAAAAATAGGTTGCGCTACTGCTAATTTCTGCTCAACATAATTTTCGACAACCGTTTCGGGCTCTTGCTCGTTAATACGCACAAGCTCTATCGGCTCACTTGGCTTTATGCTTTCTTTAATCTGCTTTAAAACCTTTTCAGTATCAACATTACCCGCAATGCAAATAAACATATTTGAAGGATTATAAAAAGTATTATAACATTTATAAAGCAAATCACTGTTTATTTTTGCTATTGATTCAACTGTACCCGCAATATCAATTCTTACAGGGTGGTTATGATACATCGAAAGCAGCATATTAAACATAACACGCCAAGCAGGACTATCATCATACATTCTGATTTCTTGCCCGATAATTCCCTGTTCCTTATTAACCGTAGCCTCGGTAAAATAGGGCGACTGCACAAAATCTAAAAGAATTTGCAGATTTTCATAAAACCTATTTGAACAAGAAAAAAGATAACAGGTGCGGTCAAAAGAGGTGAAAGCATTAGCATAAGCGCCTGTTTGTGCATATTTTGTAAAGGCATCACCATCTTCACTTTCAAAAAGCTTATGCTCTAAAAAGTGGGCAATACCCTCAGGAACTGCCGTTTGCTCACCGTTCACACTGAAAATAGTATCAATTGAGCCGTATTTTGTTCCAAAAATGGCATAAGATGAATTATACTGCGGCTTTTCTAAAACATAAATTCTAAGACCTGAGGAAAGCGTTGCTTTTAAATAGCTTTCCCCTATGTCGCTTTCAAATACTTCTCGTTTCATTAACCGTTCTCCTTAGGCAATAACTTATAAACTGTGTGTAGCTTTACTCCCTTAGCGGCGTTTATTACGTCCTCACGGGTAACGTTTGCTACCTTTTCTGCCATTTCTTCGGGCGAATAAATATTTTCGTTATGCACCTTTAATGCATACCATAAATCAAGTGAATTCAAAGAATCGCTATAAGTTTTAAAGGAATCGCAAATGCTTTTTATTGAAGATTCAAATTCGTTATCGGTAAATTCGCCGCGCTTTACTATTTCAAGCTGATTTAATATTTCCTTTTGCGCTTTATCTGCATTTTCTGCCTCAACACCTGAAGATACTGTTATCATACCCTTAATTCTTGAAGCAGCAGCTGAGCAGTAATAGCAAAGGCTCATCTTTTCTCGCACGTTACTGAAAAGCCTTGAATAAGGTCCGCCGCCGAAAATATCGGTCATTACCATTAGCGGCAAGGTTTTATCATCATCGCCCTGTGCTTCACAGCTAAAGCCCATTACAAGCTTACCTTGATTTACCGCCATTTTTTCGGTAACTGTGTTTACCTCTTTGCACTCGACAGTAGGTGTTGTGCCCTTGCAGTCGGTTATATCATTACGCGAAAGGGAAGAAAACTTTTCAGCTATATCATCAAATAACCCTTGGGGTATAGCCGAGCCTACAACCTGAACAGTGATATATGCAGAGCTTAAGCACTTTTCCCAAGCGCTATAAAGTTCTTCACCCGTAATACCGGAAACCTGCTCTATAGTTCCACACTTTGAAAGTCCGTATGGCTCATCTTTATACATTTCGCTTATAAGCCTATTTTTAGCATACACGCGCTTTTCGGCTATTTCACCTTTTATATGCTCAATAGCCTTGCGCTTTTCTCGCTCGAGGTCCGGTTCTAAAAATGCGCCGTTTTCGGTATTAGGCTCAAATATAAGCCCCAATAGCAACTCACACGCGCGTTTTATTAACGATTCCTCATCTAAAGAATAGCGGTCATTAATGAGCGAAACGGTCATCTTAAGTAACTGATAGTCACCGTATTTTTCGGTACTTGCATCAAGTCTTGCTCCATAAAGTTTGCAAAGCTTATAATTAAGTCTCGAGAAGTCAGGATATTTTTTACTGCAGCTTGTAAGAATAAATGGTAACAAGCCAAAGGATGCTACGGTTTCCTTTTTAAGCGGCAAATAAAAATTAAAGGAAACAAGAGTTGTTTTAAAGCGGTCGTTTTTAATAAAAACACCCTTTACTCCATTGCCTAAATCAGCTGTTTTAATAGACATAGTACATCTCCGTTTAATTAATATAATAATACTTATACAGTATATCATAATTCACACTAAATTTACAACTATTTATATATAATAAAATTGAAAAATATGGGATTTTATGTTAAAATATTAAAAACAGACGAAAGGGGGAAGCGAAATGAAGATTGCAAACAACCGCGGAGTTAGGATTCCAACCAGAATTATTTTATCCGCCATGCTTTTATTATTACAACTTTTGTTTATGCTTGATGTGGTGTATAATTTCACCGCACAATCAGCATGGGCTTATTCTCTTTCTCTTATTTTAGGTGTTATAACGGTTGTTATAATAGTGAACAGGCGCGGAAACCCCGACCATAAAATCGCCTGGATTATTTTCATTCTTATTTTCCCCATTTTTGGTATAAGCGTGTTTTTACTTTGGGGAGGTGGCAGAGTTGCTCCTCACATAAAGAAAAAGATGCGACTTTGCGAGGCAAGATATTTAAGATATTTAAAGGACGATAGCGAGGTCCGCGACAGACTGATGTATTATGACATTGCTCATTCTCGTCAGGCCGACTACCTTACAGGCGAAAGCGAATACCCGCTTTATGATAAAACCTTAACCGAGTATTTTTCTTCGGGAGAAAAACTGTTGCCACAGCTTTTAGAAGAACTTGAAAAGGCAGAAAAATATATATTTATTGAGTTTTTTATTCTTGCTGAAGGCAGAATGTGGGAAGAAATACACCAAATTCTCAAAAGAAAAGTTAACGACGGCGTTGAGGTTAAAATTATTTTTGATGATTTCGGCTCAATAAAAAGGCAGCGCAAGGGTTTTGTTTCAAAACTTAAAGCCGAGGGTATTTCGGTTTGCATTTTTAACCCTATTAACCCGCTAATGAATATATTTATGAACAATCGAAACCACCGCAAAATAATTGTTATAGACGGCAAAGTAGCGGTGACAGGCGGAATAAATATAGGCGACGAATATATAAACGAATATGAACGCTTTGGCTATTGGGCTGACAGCGCTGTAATCATAAAGGGCAACGCTGTGAGAAGCTTTGTTGCTATGTTCTGCTGTATGTGGGATTTTGTTACAGGCAAACATTTAAGAATTAAAGAATACTTTGCCGATTGCCCCCATAAAGACGATGGATTTGTAATACCTTATAGTGACAGTCCTCTTAACGATAAAAATCCCGCCGAGGGAATTTATATGCAAATTCTCAACACCGCTCAAAAATATGTTTATATCACTACACCTTATCTAATAATAGACAACACTATGAAAAGTCTGCTTCAAATGGCGGCAAAATCTGGTATTGATGTAAGAATTATCACACCCCACATCCCTGATAAATGGTATGTGCACCCCGCATCACAGTATAATTATTTAGAGCTTTTAGAGTCAGGAGTAAAAATTTATGAATTTACACCGGGATTCGTACATTCAAAGCTCTTTATATCTGACGACAAGGTGGCAACCGTGGGCTCGGTTAATATGGATTACAGAAGCTTTGTTTTTCACTTTGAATGCGGCGCATGGATTTGTGACAGCAGCACAGTAACCGATATAAAAGAGCATTTTTTAAATTTGCAGGACAAATCTCAACAAATAACCCTTGAGGAATGGAAAAAACGTCCCATAAAGCTTCGTTTAAAACAGGCACTTTTGCATATTTTCGCACCATTTATGTGATAATGGTATATTATTGACATTTTTAAAAAAGCACAGTATAATAAATTCAGACAATTTTTGAAAGGGGACTTTTAATATGAAAGGATTTCTGAAATTTTTATTAGCCATTGGCACACTTTTTGCAACCGTAATCGGCGCTTTAGCCATTTTCGATAAGCTTTCAAACAAAAACCGTATTGAAGGGGATTACCTTGAATGCGATTCAGACGATTTCACAGAAGTTGATGAATAATGATGTAGCCACACGAAAAATTCGTGTGGCTTTTTTAATGCTTTTACTACACTATTTTGAGCTGTTCTGCTAAATCTCGTGGCGGCTCGTCCTTTTTAATTCGCACCTTATACTCAATATATCGGTCATTTTCTATTCGTCTTGTATATGCATCTATACCCGAGTTTTTAAGAGTTTCAATAAGTTTTGAAAGACTGTTTGAAAAAAGTCTTATATCTCCTATTGCCGATTTTTTATAACTTATCGGTTGTGATTTTGGTTTTTCTTGTAGCGAAGGCTTGGGGTTTAAAAGCTCGTTTACAAATATTTCGGTCTTCATTGCGGTCATATTATCGGCTATAATTTTCTCTAACGCATCTTCTCTTTTTTCAGGCGGAAGTCTTAACAAAATTCTGGCGTGTGATTCAGAAAGCGATGCCTCTGTAATTCTTGCTCTGAGTCCCTCGTTAAGACGTAAAAGTCTTAATCTTTCAAGTAACACGTTTTGAGAAATTCCGAGCCTTGCCGCCATTTCATACTGCGGTATGCGGTATTTATTCATAACCGTTTTTATTGCCTCTGCTTCTTCAAAAAAGGTTGCATTTGCGCGCTGCAGATTTTCAACTATGCTGTAAACTAATGCGGTTGACGTATCAACATCGTGAAGCACACAAGGCACACGGCGTAAATTAGCCATAATTGCCGCCTTTAATCTTCTCTCGCCAGTTATAATAACATATTTGCCTTTCTCATTTTTTCTAACTGCCAACGGCTCTATTATTCCGCTTTTTTTAATACTTTCGGCTAAAGAAGACAGCGCATATTCATCTTCCGACTTTCTCACCCTGTAAAGCGGCAGTCTTATTTCTCTAGGTCTTAACATTAGTAATTTTTTATTTTTTATTGTGTGCATTAAGGCACCTCTTTTCTTATGTTTAATTATCTTATTAAATACTATATTTGTAAAGAAAAAGAGGTCGGGGAAATTCGCCCAAACACAACAAAAACAGCCGCATTAAAGCGGCTGTTTTGAAATATCTGAGGGTTTTCTTGGATATTTTGGCGCGGTTTGCGATATTTTTTTGAAAACAATAAATGTTCTTTCGGTATCTTGATTCAGCGCCTCGCATATAATCTTAGGTTCGGTAACATTAAGCACCTTTGCGGCGTTAACGCTTGCATCACATTCTTCTTTGCCGGAAGGTCCTTTCATTGCAACAAACATACCGCCTTTTTTAACAAGCGGCGTGCAGTATTCGAGCAAAACAGGTAATGCGGCTACCGCTCTTGCCGTTGCAAAATCATATTTTTCGCGGTAAAGCTTGTTTTTACCTGCGTCTTCTGCCCTTGAATGAACCGTTTTTATACCTAAAAGTTCTAATTTTTCTATAACATCATTCAAAAACACAAGACGTTTATTAAGACTATCAAGCAATGTCACCTCAATATCAGGGCGTACGATTTTAAGCACCATTCCGGGAAATCCTGCGCCCGTTCCAACATCAATAAGAGTGGAGTTTTTAGGTATTTCTATATGCTTTAAAAATAAAATGCAGTCGTAAAAATGCTTATATAACACCTCTTCGGGCTCGGTTATTGCGGTAAGATTAATCTTTTCGTTCCATTCGAGCAATAAATTGCCATAAAGATTAAGCTTTTGTTTTTGCTCGTCTGTTATATCCACACCAAACTGGGCGCAAAGGGGAATTATTTTTTCAATCTTAAAATCAATCATTCTTTTCACCAACATAAGCCTCTAATCTGTAAATCGGGAAACCCAAAGAGGCAAATTTTTGCTCATATTCGGTTTCTATATTGCCCTCAAAATCACTTTTGTGAAGGTCAAGTGAAATGTTTTTAAAAGAGAAACCATTGTTTGAAAAGCTTTCAAGCGAAAATTCAAAAAAATGAATATTATCGGTCTTTTGATGTATTTCTGCGCCCTCTTTTAAAATATTTTTATAAATATTTAAAAATTTTGCGTGTGTCAAACGATGCGAGGCATACGCCTTTTTAGGAAACGGACAGGAAAAATTAAGAAAAATACGTTCTATGCTGTCTTCTTTTATGTATTTTTCAAGATACTCTGCGCCGCATTTAATAAATCTCAAATTAGGGAGTTCTTCCTTTTTTGCCTTTTCGCAGGCTTCAACAATAACATTGCCTGTTTTTTCAACTGCCAAAAGGTTTATATCAGGATTTTTCTTTGCAAATTCTACCGCAAATTTACCCTTGCCGCAACCAATTTCAAGATAAAGCGGTTGTTTTTTTGCAAAAAAAGAATCAAAATCAATATAATCCTTTTCGTTTTTTGCGGTATTAAAATTGCGGTCGGAAATCTCGCTTATATAAAGAATATCTAAAACATTTTCAAGCCTTTCTTCAAGGTTTTTCTTTTTTCTCATTCGCATAATATTATTCCTCGTTATAGTTTTTAAGTACCTGTTTTGCTCTTTCTATTACCATATTTTTAAGTTTTTCGGGCTTTAATACTGTTAGATTTTCGCCGTAGTTTATTATCCAAGTAACAAGTGCTTCAGAAATCACCGCAGGCACCCGAAATTCAAAACTATCCTCAGTCACATTTTTAATAAATATGTTTTCTGAAAATCTATCCAAAACCTGTTCTATTATTTTTTTATTGCAACAAAGTTCTATATCGCAAAGCTCACCTGTATGCATCATAAAAAGCTTTTTGGTATAATCGGCAATATCAAAATATTCAGTATATTCGCTAACCTCTGAAAAATGGCGCACACCACTATCAAGTATTTCTACCGCGCTTATTCTATCAAGTCTTAAATGCAGTAAATTATCATATTTAGTGTGATTGCCCACAAGATAGTAATGGTCATCCTGCCAGGTCATAGCATAAGGATTTATAACCATTTCGCGCTTTTCTTTTTCCACCTCGCGTAAAGAAGAAAATCCGCGCGAAGAATATGTAAGCCTTATTTGTTTTTTGTTTTCAATAGCAGTGCTTATCTTGTCAATATTGTAATAAAGCTCCTCGTTGGTGCATTTTTCA
>JAFYNC010000116.1 GCA_017549905.1 Clostridia bacterium
TAAACAGTTACGCCGTAAGCCTTGCTGTCCCATTTAAAATAGTTGGTTTTGCTGTTATTGTCCTTGTAATAAAGAACAAAATCATCATAAGCATTTTTTAGCTTTGTGTTTCCATGCTTTTTGATAAGCGAATACATATCCTTGCCATAAGCGTTTGAAACCTTTTTATGCATTTTGGAATATTCTTTTATGAAACTTTCGTATTCGCGCATATCAAATAATGTCATCGATTGCTTATGCTTGCCCTTTTTGATGTTTTGCTTGCAGTATTTCCAATATTTCGAAGTTATTTTAATAATGTTTTCACCGGCTGTCTTTACCGATTCACCGATTTTAAACATTGCGTGATACTGACTATCTATGTTATTCTTTTCAAAAATACTGTAGTCCCAATCATCCATAGAAAATCCACCATAGTCAAATTGGGAAGCTAACATATAATTGGTAAAAGGATAATAAACGTTTAGAAAATTTGTATTAGATGTTTGACAGTTAGTACCAAAATCTATAAGAGCAAACTTGTTCCCGAAAATAGATACACCCTTATCCAAGGTTGCTTTTGTGTCTTCAACGTTCATACATCCGCAAAAGCCAATATTACCGTGACCGGAATATTTAAGAATAACGTTTTTAGAAGGGGATTTTTTCTTAACAAGCTTAAAAAAGCTAATATAAGCATCCTTCATAGTAGAACTGCATTTTGAGATGTTGTCTGTATTTTTGCATTTAACACTTTTTATACAAAAAGACTCGCGCCATTCAACATATTTTTTCAAACCACTTTTGGTTGAAACGTCACAAGAAAAATCGAAGCCTTCTTTTTCGTTGTGCTCTACGTTATTTGGAAATTTGTATAGGTTAATTCGATCTTCCCAAATAATAACATCGTATAAAACGTATCCGTCGGCATTTTTTATCGGAGCCGCAACATGCACGCCGCCCCAATTATCGCTAAAACCGCAGGTGGCAAAAGAAGTTCTTATAACAACGGCAGGGTTTTTCTTGGATATAACATTTGCATCTGCTGCCATAACGGTGGGAACAGCAGCAAAAGCGCAACTCATTATTATTGCAACAGCTAAAACAAGACCTATAATTTTTTTCACAAAGATCTCTCCTATACCAGATAATACAATTTTACATATATAATAACATATGATAAAGTTGCCCGCAAGAGTTAATGCGATTTTTTATATTTTTGCTATTTTGCAAACGAATTCGA
Organism: Clostridia bacterium; assembly: GCA_017549905.1. Taxonomy (GTDB): domain Bacteria; phylum Bacillota; class Clostridia; order Oscillospirales; family Acutalibacteraceae; genus UBA737. The sequence continues at coordinate 1,223 of JAFYNC010000116.1, forward strand.
ACTCTCATAGATTAATTAAAATTATCCGCGAAGCGGATTTCTTCACTATTAATTACTACCTAATCGACAAGTTTCGAAAGAGAAGAGTGAAAAGTGAATAGTTAATAGTGAAAAAGTAAAATCGACAAGTCTCACGCGAGACTTGTCGATTTTTGGCTGGGGCACAAGGATTCGCCTTCTGCTTCGCATACTGTTCCGCTTGTCGACCCAATGCTACGCATTCGGTACCCGACTATGCGCTCTTTGCTAAAAACAGTCCACCGGACTGTTTTTTACGCTTCAGACCTTCTCAGGTTCGAATCTATTTTTACTAAATCAAATTAAAAGAGCCGACCTAGTGGTCAGCTCTTTTGAATTGGCTGGGGCACAAGGATTCGAACCTTGAAATGACGGAGTCAGAGTCCGTTGCCTTACCGTTTGGCGATGCCCCAAAATTTGATAACAAGAATATTATACCCTTTTTTAAAAGGATGTCAAGATTAATTTTAAAAATATCTTGAAAAAGTTTCAGTTATATGCTACTATACTTACGTTATAGAAAAAAGATATACCTTTTCACTATTCACTTTTACTTCTTATTTTAAGTACGGGGGCGTAGCTCAGCTGGGAGAGCAATACACCGTGAAACGCACCCACATTTACAATTTCATAAACAAATCACTTAGTGTGCCTATTCGGGGCATTAGCTCAGCTGGGATGAGCGCTTGACTGGCAGTCAAGAGGTCAGGGGTTCGATCCCCCTATGCTCCACCACCGACTTTTGACACACTAAGTGATTATTTTTTGCTCGCTATCAAAGTAGCGGGCTTTAATTTTATGCGGCTTTATCTATTCCCGTCATGAATTGTTCAAAGTTAAAATTAAAATCAATTTTTAATTCGTATCCTTTGGTTACTTCAACTCGCTTTATCATATAATTCACAATCATTTTCTTCTTTTCAAAACTGGCATCATTATATAGTTCCGCCCAAGAAAGCAACTCATCGAAATTATCACTGAGTTCTTTAAGCAAGTTTTCGGTATCATCAACATCTTTTTGTGCATTGTCGCATAAATCTTTAATGCGTTCGCACTCACACTCTGATTTTTTAATTAGTTCCGACAGCATCTCGCTTGAAAAGAAACTTTCTCCTTTAATAGATTTTACTACTTCGGATTTTAATGTGTTTAAGTTATCATTTTCTTTTTCGTATTGAGCTTGCAAACCCGAAAGATGAGATTTTCTTAATTCAAGTTCATCAAAATATCTTAATTTAATTACGTCGCTTTTAGAAATATTTTTGATTTTAGCAAAGACATCACGGATAACTTTATCAATTAAATCATCAAGAATGTGAAGTGTGTATCCCGTCTGACCATCGCAGTCGGTTTGTTTTCTTGTTTTTCCATAACAAACATACCTGATGCGTTTAGTTTTATCAACCGAACCATCCTTTTTGGCTCGATAACGCCCGTTGGTTGTAAGCGTTAATTTTGAGCCGCAATGTCCACAATAAACCTTGCCCGAAATCAATGATTTTCCTTTGGTATTTAATGGCACAGTGGGATTTTCTCTTTTCTTATCAGAACGTTCCTTCATAATTTTAATAGCCATTTCATATTGTCGTTGTGAAACAATTTGCAATTCGGGTATAACTTCCGAGCGAGATTCACCGCTACGAAGCACTCCCGTATAGGTTAGATTGTGCAATATACCACGCACACTTGCTTCATGCCAATTTTTGCCCGTTCGGGCACGATAGCCATTGTTATTTAGCCAAGTTGTTATTCTGTGTGCACCATAACCTTCTTCGGTATATTTATCGAAAATAATTTTAACCACGAGCGCTTCTTTATCGTTGATTTTTAAATCGTAAAGTTCGTGTTTTCGCTTGTTAAATCTGCCGCTTTTTACGAGTTCATAACCATAAGCGGCAATACCACCTTTAAAATGACCCGCCTCAACTAATTGACCGAGACTTGTTTTGGTTCTCACCGATGTTTTTTCGCTTTCTCCGTCAGCTTGCCAAAATCGAATA
>JAFYNC010000117.1 GCA_017549905.1 Clostridia bacterium
CCAAATGTCCTGCTTGTTACGGTGTAAGACAAAAAATTAAACGGATGCGTAGAACTTCTACGCATCCGTTTTTGCTACCTCAAAACATAATAATATAGTGATATTGTGAGACAGGTCTCACAGTGATATTTTGCCTGTCGGCAAAGTGATATTGAAACCTCTCGGTTTCAGTTGTATTTTATTCGCCTCAAAACTGCCGAAGGCAATATCACTTGAGCGAAGCCCAAATATAACTGCGAAGCAATAACACTCGCCAAAGGCGAATAAAACTGGCGTTGTATCCTTACGGGTACAACGCCTACGGATAAGTTCCTTTTTTAATTGGCGGAGAGAGGGGGATTTTGTCTCGGTGCTGCCGCACCTATCGCCTCGCTACGCTCGTTGCCGCGCCTAAAAAACAGTCCACCGGACTGTTTTTTTACGGCTTGTTCGAATCCCTTAATTCTGCAAAACAGAATATTAAAAAGCAAACCCACCCTTTCGGGTGAATTTGCTTTTTAATGGCCCGCCTGAAGGGATTCGAACCCCCGTTCTTCAGAATCGGAATCTGCTGCGTTATCCAGCTGCGCCACAGGCGGAAATATAAAGGACTGCTTTGCAGTCCTTTGATATATAATAATTATTCTTCATATCCTTTAGGATTACCGCTCTGCCAACGCCAAGTATCCTCACACATTTCTTCAATGCCGTACTTTGCAGTCCAACCGAGAATCTTCTCTGCCTTCTCAGCATTAGCATAAACTTCATCGGGATCTCCGGGACGTCTTGGGTCTATAACATAAGGCACGTCAACACCTGTTACCTTAACAAATGCATCACGTAGTTGTAAAACACTTGTGCCATTACCTGTTCCAAGATTAAAGGCTTCACAGCCCAAATTTTCGAGTGCCCAGTCAATAGCCTTAACATGACCGTTAGCAAGGTCAACAACGTGAATGTAATCTCTCACACCGGTACCGTCAACAGTATTATAATCATTACCGAAAACGTGAAGTTTTTCAAGCTTTCCAACTGCAACCTGACTGATATAAGGCATAAGATTATTAGGAATACCCTTAGGGTCTTCACCTATTACACCTGATTTATGAGCGCCAATAGGATTAAAGTATCTGAGCAAAGCGATACTCCATTCCTTGTCAGCAACATAAAGGTCACGCAAAATTTCTTCAATAAAATACTTGGTTCTGCCATATGGGTTGATTGCGCCAAGAGGCATACCCTCAACAAGTGGCATTTCGGTAGCTACACCGTAAACGGTAGCAGAAGAAGAGAAAACTATCTTCTTACAACCAAACTCATTCATAACCTCTAAAAGATTAATGGTGCTTATAAGGTTGTTATCATAATACATAATAGGCTCTCTTACCGATTCGCCAACCGCCTTAAGACCTGCGAAATGTATAACAGCCTCAATTTTATTTTCACCAAAAATTTTACGAAGTGCTGCCTTATCGCGAACATCTTCCTTATAAAATTTAACAGGCTTGCCTGTAATTTTTTCTACTCTTCTTAAAGATTCATCGCTACTGTTATCAAGGTTATCAATAACAATAACATCATATCCTGCATTCTGCATTTCTATACAGGTATGGCTTCCGATATATCCTGCTCCACCGGTAACTAAAATTGACATAAATATCTCCTCCTAAACCTCAATTTTATACCATATTATACCTTTTGTCAAGCAAATAGAAGAACTGAATATATCCTCATTTTTTACCTGTTGAGCCGAATCCACAGTCACCTCTAACGGTATCGGAAAGTTCGTCAGTCTCGGAATACTGGACCTTTAAAAACGGGGTTATAACAAGCTGAGCTATACGCTCTTTTTCAGCAATAGTTTGTGCTTCTGCCGAATGGTTATGAAGAGCCACCATAATTTCGCCTCTGTAGTCACTATCAATAACGCCTACTTTATTAGCGGGGGCAAGTCCTCTTTTAGTGGCAATTCCGCTTCTGGCATAAATAAGACCTGCATAACCTTCGGGTATTTCAAGGCTAAGACCTGTATGAATAAGCTTTGTTTCGCCTGCAGCTATTACTACCTCTCCGCCCTCACAAGCATAAAGGTCTGCGCCGGCGGAAAATTCTGTTCCGTAAGTAGGAGCTACCGCATTTTCATTAAGTTTTTTGAAATTTACTTTTATCATTATTTTTCCCTCTATTCGTAAATATCTCCGCTTCCCATTTTGCGTTGCCAAACGCCGTCAAGCCAAACAGTCTTACCCATAGAAAGCGATTTTTTAACATCTATTATGCGCTGATTTGAAGAGCCTCTGAAAATAAGGTCAAGACTTTTAAGTTCTTCAACAAATTTTCCGTCAACCAAAACATCAATATTAGAAAGCATTTTTTTAACCGTTTCGGGATTTCCCACCTTGCCCTCAAGCAACTGTGTATCATATAGAAATCCTGTATAACACCAGACCGTTTTCTCCGGCAAACGTTCCTTAATTTTAGCTAAAAGACTCGCCAATTCCTCTTGATTTTCAGGCTCAAACGGCTCGCCGCCCAAAAGTGAAAAACCCTCTATATGAGACGGCGCAAGCGCTGATATAATCTCCTCTGCTGTGGCTTCTGTAAAAGGCTTACCATAGCCAAAATCCCAAGCCTCGCTGTTAAAACAGTTTTTACACCTGTGCCTACAACCGCTCACAAAAAGCGAAACTC
>JAFYNC010000118.1 GCA_017549905.1 Clostridia bacterium
AAAAAACTAAAATCATGTAAATTTGGAAAAACTTACTAGCTTATTGATTTTATATCGACTCATATTATAATGAGTATATCAAAAACATACTTTAAAGGCAAGGAGGAATAGCTATGAAGCGAATCGTATGTTTGATTGTGTGCTTTATCGCTCTTTGGGGCAATAGCACAACCGTATCCGCAAGTAAGAATGAATGCTCGCATAATTACAACGCCACATATGACGGTCATTCTTTTGTGTGCGATATTTGCTCTTGGTGCGGTTATGAAAACCTTCACAAATCTGATTGTCACCAGTCTTTCGTTACACGAATTGATAATGTTGTATCCAGAACTGGTCCCAGAAAATCTGCAAAAATTGTGAATTTTAAAGCGTTTTGCCTTTGCATTTAAACACCTTCTTGAAGTTTTTACAACCACATTATAACAAATGTAACAATTTTGTCAATACGACCTTTTTAAACAAAAAAAGCGGCCGCTTCGCGACCGCTCAACACTTAAAATTATTTGATTTTGGGAAGAGATGCCGCAGCAACTGACTGACCTACTCGACGGCTCTTTTCATCGGGAATGTGAAGTTCACATTTCTTCGAAAGTTCAGGGAATTCTTCTGCTATAACCTTGGTAGCGCGATCAAGAATAATTTCGCCGCCCTTACCAGAAGTCACGCGCCCCATTATGAGAACATGTTTAATATCATAGAAAATGCTGTAATAAGCAATTGCATAACCAAAATATACACCGATTGTGTCATAAATTGCTGCTGCACGTGGATCGTTTTCTTCCATAAGTCCCTGCACAACCTTAAGTTTTTCAGCAGGCGAAAGTGCTTCATCAAGTTCGATGCCCGCCGCAGGAGCAAGTTTAATTACGCCGTCTTGTGAAAAATACTTAACACCGCAACCATAGTCACCTGACCATTCATCAACCATAGCGTCCTTTGAAAAATCAACCGGTGCAAAGGCAAATTCGTTAAGCCAACCTGTAATATTGCCGTTGTTATCAACATAACCTGCAGCTTCACTTGTACCCATTGCTACACCTAAAACACCATTATCGTTAAGTGACATTGCACCTGCAAGAGCAGTAACGTCACCATCATTGGCAACTTCAAGCGAAACATCACCAAATTCTTTTGCGATATCGATATACATAGTCTTAACACGCTTTTCAAATTCATCCTTGGGAACTTTAATGAAAAGAGAAGCAACCATTATTTTATTATCAATATAAACACCCGCAGAAGAAACGCCGATGGCATCAACACGCGGCATATGAGCAGCGGCCGACTTCATAGCCGACAAAATTCCGTCATATTGATACTGTGGGTCAGCGTTAAGTTTAGGGAACCAAACAACTTCTTCGCTGTAAACGCTTTCGCCGTTAATAACAGCACTTACCTTACGGTCAGAACCACCGGCATCAAAACCGATACGGCATCCATCAAGGTGACGGCCAACAGGAGCTGCGCCTTCGTTGTCTTTGGGAGCATTTTCAATGGGCACCCAAACAACCTGGAATTCCTTTTCGTAAACGCCCGCCATAAAATCGTTATCGAAAGCACGTGCGCCATCTTTAGCGTAAGCCTTTGCAATGCCTTCATAAATGGTTTTAGAACCTGCAATAATAACCTTATGACCACCGCGGAACCACAAAAGTGATTTCACAATGCGTTCAATCATATCGATATTTTCTTGGTCTTTACCAATACCATCGGGGAAAACAACTGTTTCAAATGTAGAAACATAACCGTTATTGCGCTCAATACCGATTATAAGTTTTTCACCGCCTGCCTTGGTTGCATCAGCAACAAAATCACGGTACACAACCGACATTGGCATAAAACCAGGATCAAGTTTAGCATCAAATTTAAGCTTCATATCTTACTTCTCCTCCAATAATGGTTTTAAGTATATTAAAATCGCCATCTGTGATAATAATATCAGCATCCTTGCCTACTTCAATCGAGCCCTTGCGGTCGTCTACACCAATAGCACGCGCAGGGGCAAGACTTGCCGCAGAAACGATTTTCCAAAAAGGCAAATCAGTATTATCACTGAAGTTTTTAATAGCGTCATTAAGTTTTAACACACTGCCTGCAATTGTGCCGTCTTCCAAAAGACACTCAATACCGTTAACAATAATCTTTTGACCACCCAATGTATATTCACCGTCAGGCATACCGCCCGCACGAGTGCAGTCGGTAATTAGCACAAGGTTGTCGCCTTTAATGAGCGCAATAAGTTCAAACAGTCCTTTATGTACGTGAAAAGTATCTGCAATAAGTTCGGTTGTGACATTTTCCAGAAGACCGGCACCAACAACACCGGGGTTGCGGTGATGAAGTGGTGTTTGAGCGTTAAAAAGATGAGTGATATGTGTAGCACCTGCTTCTATTCCCGCCATTGCTTGTTCAAAAGTAGCGTCGCTGTGACCAATAGAAACCGCAACATCACATTTTTCGCAAATTTCCTTAATCGCTTCACATCCGCCTTCCATTTCGGGTGCCATTGTAGCAACCGAAATTATATCGGCATTATCAATAATAAACTGCGCATCGGGTTTTTTAATATGCTCCCCTGCTTGCGCACCTTTTTTACTAGGATTAATAAAAGGACCTTCAAGGTTAACACCCAAGATTTCTGCCCCAAGCCAAGTTTTACTTTTTTCTTTAAGTGAGCGAACCACTTGCAAAGCGGTATTAATTTCTTCGCTTGAAACCGTCATAGTTGTTGGGCACCAAGAAGTAACACCGTTTTTCATAATACCGTTTGCCATTTTAAAAATGCCGTCTGCATTGCCGTCTGATGTATCTTCGCCAAGATAACCGTGAATGTGAATATCCACAAGACCGGGGGCAACATAACCGCCATTTGCGTCAATCACTTGTGACTGGGTAGGAATTTCTTCTACAGTTGTAAAACCGCAAATTTTTTCATCAT
>JAFYNC010000119.1 GCA_017549905.1 Clostridia bacterium
ACAGAAATTACGATAACGCAGATACGCGCTAAAACTACTGAACCCTTAGCACTCATTTTAATCTTAAATGTTTTCTGTACCAAGTCCTGAGAAATACTTGAAGCAGCAGCTAAAAGCTGAGAATCAGCGGTTGACATTGTTGAAGCCAAGATGCCGGAAAGTATTATACCTGCTACAACAGCGGGAATAAAGCCAAATTTGCTGATAACCTTTGAAATATCAACAATGATTGTTTCTGCGGCTGAACTGTCAGCATACTGAGGAACAATGCCCTTAGTCATAAGTGAATAACCTACAACACCGATTAATACTGCAACTGCCATTGAAATTACAACCCAAACAGAAGCTACTCTGCGAGAAATCTTTAACTTTTGCTCATCCTTAATAGCCATAAAGCGTAACAGAATATGAGGCATACCAAAGTATCCAAGTCCCCAAGCAAGAGTTGATACAACAGGTAATGCACCATAAGACATTGTTTCGCCCGTAGCCACATTAAAGCCTTCTAAAAGATTTGTGAAACCGTTAAGGTCCTTAACGTTTGCAAATACATTTGCAAATCCGTGAACAGTACCCTCGCTGAATCCCAAAACAACGAAGAGTGCTACTGTCATAACAATACTTTGAATAAAGTCGGTAGTTGATGCAGCTAAGAATCCGCCTAAAGTACAATATAAAACTATAACAGCGGCGCTGATAACCATTGCGGTTACATAATCCATTCCAAAGAGTGAAGAGAAAAGCTTACCGCAAGCCGCAAAGCCTGAAGCGGTATAAGGAACAAAGAAAATTACAATAAAAACTGCTGCAATGATTGTTAAAATGTTTTTATTGTCCTTATATCTTTTTGAAAAGAATTGAGGCAATGTTATAGCGTCAATACGCTGAGAATAAACCCTAATTCTTTTAGCCACTATAAGCCAGTTAATATATGTACCGATAGCAAGACCAATCGCAGTCCATGCAGCTTCTGCTAAGCCTGTCATTAATGCAAGACCGGGAAGTCCCATTAAAAGCCAAGAACTCATATCCGAAGCCTCGGCGCTCATAGCAGTTACAAGCGGTCCTAACTTTCTTCCGCCTAAATAAAAATCATCTGAATTTTTAGTTTGCTTTGATAACACAAAGCCTATTGCCACCATGCCAAATAAATATACGGCAATTGTAGCAATAATACAAATATTTGTCGAATTCATAATACACCTCAAAGGTAAAATTTACTTATTTTCGTTGTATTTTGCAACAACATTTTTAATGCGGTCAGCAGGGTCTAAAAGACTGCTGATAGAATTATCATAGTTAAGTGTTTCAACTAACAATGCAATATATTTTGACATATTAACACTGCAATACCACTCGCGCTTTAAAAGCTCTTCAGGTTGGAAAATAAGGTTAGTTGTGAAAACCTTATCAATAAGTCCGTTTTTGTAGTACTCATCAAACTTATCAAGTCCCTCAACAAACAAACCAAATGTTGAGAAAACAAATATTCTGCCTGCGCCCTTTTCTTTGAGCTTTGCAGCAATATCAAGCATAGATTCGCCTGAAGAAATCATATCATCAACAAGAATTAAATCCTTGCCTGTAATATCATTACCCAAAAATTCGTGTGCTTCGATTGGGTTTCTGCCGTTTACAACTACAGAATAGTTGCGGCGCTTATAGAACATACCAAGAGGTAAGCCTAAAACAGATGAATAGTAAATGCAACGTCCCATACCGCCTTCGTCAGGTGATACAATCATTGTATGGTCACGGTCAAGTTTAATATCGGGAACCGTTTTAAGCAATGCCTTAATCATCTGATAAGCAGCTTGTACATTATCAAAGCCTTCAAGCGGAATTGCATTATTAACACGCGGGTCGTGCGCATCAAAGGTGATAATATTCTTTACACCCATAGCAACTAACTCTTGAAGTGCCATAGCGCAGTCCATAGACTCTCTTGTAGTTCTTCTGTGTTGTCTTCCTTCATAAAGCATAGGCATAATAACAGTTATTCTTCTTGCCTTGCCGCCGAGAGCCGCAATAATACGCTTTAAATCTTGGAAATGGTCATCAGGACTCATAGGAACAGTCATTCCATACATCTTGTATGTAACATTATAGTTAAAGCAGTCACATATAATGTAAACATCAAGACCACGAGCTGTGTGATTTAAAACAGCCTTTGCCTCACCTGTACCAAAACGTGGGCAATTAGCCGATAACACAAAGGACTCGTCCTCAGGAATATCTCTCCACTGCTTAAGGTAAAAGTCTACCTTAGAAGAAATATCCTCACAACCTCTCATACTGATTAGCGCAAGATCACCATAAGGTGTATGCTTAAAATCTACACTTGCCATAATAAAATTCCTCCGCAACATATTTATACTTTTATATAATAACACAAATGTATCGACAAAAAAAGCCTTTTTTTATATTTTTTTAAATTTTATAAAAATATTCAGTTTTTTATTGAATATAAGCTTATTATTTGTTATACTGTTTTTGTATGTAAATTGAGAGGGGAATTTTAAAATGGCAAAAGTATATCTCTTGGCACACACTCCTAATCCTGAACACACTATTGCTTCTGCTGCAAAGTTATGCTATAGCAGTTCAACCATAAGCGAACTTACAGAAAACCTGAGTGATGAAAAGGCAGCTTCCTTTGTAGAAATGCTTTCAGAAATAGGCCACGAAAGTCCTATTGAGCACGCAAGTTTCACATTTGGTATTGAGG
>JAFYNC010000120.1 GCA_017549905.1 Clostridia bacterium
ACTGTTTATCATCGAAAGGAGCGGGAATATTAAATGCAATAAAATCAGAAACAAAACCTAAATCTGTAGAATTATCAACAGTCATTAACACATCGGGAGCAATGTTTTTAAGTGACGCTGTATATTTATGAAACTGAGTTTTAATTCTTCTAAGCAGGGATTCTTTATAAATCTCACGATTTGTAAAAGGTTTTTCATTACATTCGCTGACCTCAGCCAAATAAAAATCTCTGCCTGTTCTGAAATTTTGATGAGTAGCACGCGCTACACCCTCAACCAAAACCTTAACAAGTGAGTCAGATACTTTCAAGACCTGTTTAACCTTAACTATGCAACCCACAGAATATAAATCCTTTTCGGTTGGCTCTTCGGCATAAAAATCCTTTTGTGTAACTACATAAAGCAGTCTGTTTGAATCCATAGCGGCTTTGAGCGCGTTTATAGATTTTGTTCTTGCTACGTCAAATGAGGAAACAGTTTTTGGAAAAACAACTAATCCTCTAAGTGCTAAAAGCGGCATTGTTACCGCTGTTTCTGAGTTAAAAGACAATTTTTTTACTTCCAATCGTTAGTTATATAAATAGCTGTAGCGCACAAGGCGTTATCAACAAACAAAAATGAAACCGTGTAATCTGATATTTCAGTTTTTAAAACCTTACCCTCGGGACTACCGAGCAAGAAAAATGAATTTTTATCATTCATTTCTTCTTGTTTAAACTTGATATCTTTATAAGCGTTTTCGATCTCTACCCATAGTGTGCCTATTTCAAAACCAAAAGCAGTATCATAGCTTACGATATAAGATATACCATCTTGAATATTTGCTTTTTTGTAATAATAGCTATATAATCCGCCATCAATTAAAGCGTTATTTTCACCCTCTATAAAGTCATAAACCGCATCTTCTGAAGTTTCGGCAGCTTTTTTAAGGACGGCATTAATGGTTGCGGCAGAATCGCCGATTTTATATTCACATTCAGGTATTTGACCTAACTTTACAAAATAGCTAAGGTCGGCAATATCATCCTTACTGTTTGAATCCTTACCGCAAGAAGAAAATGAAAATATAATTAAAAGTGAAAGCAGAATACAAAATATTCTTTTCATAAATTACTCCCTGTTAGTTAGTTTACTTAATAGATTTTGTCTTAAATTCCACAAATCTTCAGATAAATCAACATAATAAGTATGCGGATTTTCAAAACGTGTAACCTCATCCCACAAAGAATTAACCTGTTCTTCCCTATATTTTGATATTTCATTAACAGATGGATTATCATAAACAAGCTTACCGTTTTCGTAAATCTTAACCTGAAGTTTACGTGCCACAAAGTTTGTAACAATCTTGCGTTTCCAAGTATGCACAGGGTCAAAAATCTCGTAAGGCTCACTGCTGTCAATCTTTTCATTACCCAAGGTAATAACATCAGCAATAGCCTTGCCTGTATCCCTATCATATAAGCGCCACGGAATTTTAACACCTGGCAGAGTAACCTTAGCGGTATTTTCACTAATTTTAATTTTAGGAATAATAACTCCGTTTTTATCAACCGCAGAAAGCTTATAAACACCGCCGAAAACAGCCTCACTCGAAGCGGTAATCAGTCTTTCTCCAACACCAAAGCTATCAACCTTAGCGCCTTGGAAAATCATATCACGAATCAAATATTCATCTAAGGAATTTGAAACACAGATTTTGCAGTCAGGATATCCTGCATCATCAAGCATTTTTCTGGCTTTCTTAGAAATATAGGTAATGTCACCGCTATCTATTCTGATACCCTTAGGACGCTTGCCGAGAGGCTTTAAAACCTCATCAAATACCTTAATAGCATTTGGTATACCCGATTTCAAAACGTTATAAGTATCAACAAGTAACAAACAACTATCGGGATATTTTTCAGCATAGGTTTTAAATGCGGTATATTCATCCTTAAAAAGTTGTACCCAGCTGTGAGCCATTGTACCTGATGCTACAACCTCAAAATCCTTTGCGGTAAGTAAGCAAGAAGTACCTGTGCAACCGCCGATTATTGCGGCTCTTGCGCCATAGTAAGCCGCGCCATAACCATGAGCGCGACGAGCGCCAAACTCCATAACAACTCTGCCATCAGCCGCACGTACAATTCGGTTAGCCTTAGTCGCAATAAGCGACTGATGATTAATTGTAAGAAGAAGCATTGTTTCTACCATTAAAGCCTGCATTGCAGGTCCTCTAACTGTTACAATAGGCTCTTGTGGGAAAATAACTGTTCCTTCGGGAACCGCCCAAACATCACAGCAAAACTTAAAATTACGAAGATATTCAAGAAAATCTTCTCTAAATAAATTAAGACTGCTTAAATACTCAATATCTTCATCTGTAAACTTAAGATTATTCATATATTCAATGAGCTGTTCAAGACCTGCCATTATAGCAAAACCGCCCTTATCAGGCACACGGCGGAAGAACATATCAAAATATGTTACGGTATCTCGCATATCACTATCAAAAATGCCATTTGCCATTGTAAGCTCATACATATCCATAATCATTGTGAGATTAAGGTTTTTATTATCCATTAAAAACACTCCCTACATTTTTTCAGGTGCATCTATTTTCATTAATGTTAATACATTCTTAATTACTATGCCAGTAGCAGAGCAAAGCGCTAATCTTGCCTGCATTAGTTTTTCATCTTCACCCTTTACTCTGCAAGCTGAATAGAACTTATGGAATTTAGTTGCAAGTTCTTCAACGTAATGTGTAATCTTTGCAGGGTCGTAAGCCTTTGCAGAGGATATGATTTCGTCAGTCAAGGCAGAAATGTGAAGAATGAGCTCTCTTTCCTCAGGCATAGTCAAAAGTTTTAAATCATCATAACCTACAGTTCTTCTGCAAATACCCTCAGCCTCAAGATTTCTTAAAATACTGCAAATTCGAGCATAAGCGTACTGAACATAGTAAACAGGGTTTGAGTTAGATTCATTAACCGCTAAGTCAAGGTCGAAATCAAAGTGACTATTAGGCTCTCTTAAATTAAAGAAAAATCTTGCAGCATCAATCGGCACCTCATCAAGCAATGTAACAAGAGTGATTGCTTTGCCCGAACGTTTTGAAGCCTTTATAACCTCACCGTCGCGCACAAGACGTACCATCTGCATAAGCACAACATCAAGTCTTGATGCATCAACACCTAATGCTGTTAAAGCTGCTTTAAGACGTGGTACATAACCATGGTGGTCAGCGCCCAAAATATCAATTGCTTTATCAAACTTACGTGTTACAAGTTTATTGTAGTGATAAGCAATATCAGGCACAACATAGGTAGGAACGCCATTAGCACGAACTAAAACAAAGTCCTTATCACAACCAAAGTCGGTAGCCTTAAACCAAAGTGCGTCTTCTTCAGTATAGGTATGTCCACTTTGTTTTAAAAGTTCAATAATACGTGAAGTTTCGCCGTTATTATGCAAGGTGCTTTCTTTGAACCAAGTATCATAAGTGATACGGTATTTACCCAAATCGGTTTCAAGACCTTTAATATTTTTAGGTAACGCAAACTCAACCAAAGCTTTTCTTCTATCAGCCTCAGACTTATCCACAAAGCTATCACCATTAATTTCGGCAAAAGCTTTAGCGTGCGCAATAATATCCTCACCGTGATAGGAATCTTCGGGCATTTCAATACCCTCTTTATAAAGTTGTAAATATCTTAAATCAAGTGATAAACCAAATTTGTTAATCTGATTACCTGCATCGTTAATATAAAATTCTCTTTCGGTATAATAACCACAAGCAGATAAAACAGCCGCCAAGCAGTCACCCAAAGCGCCGCCCCTTGCATTACCGATATGCATAGGGCCTGTGGGGTTTGCCGAAACAAACTCAACAAGCACACGCTCGCCATTACCGTAATTGCTTTTACCATAATCTGCTCCCTTTTCTAATGTATCGGAAACAATATCTGCATAATAGCTATCCGCCAAAAAAAGATTAATAAAACCAGGACCTGCAATTTCGCAAGACTTAATATAAGTATTTGTAAAATCGCAATTAGAAACTATAATCTCTGCAATCTGACGGGGCGCTTTTTTGAAAGTTCTTGCCCAAACCATTGCAGCATTCACAGCATAATCACCGTGTTCACGGTTGGCAGGCACCTCTATTGCAAAATCATTAAGTTCTGATTTTTCTAAAATATTTTCAGCCATAGCCTTATCTACGGCATTTAAAATTGTACTTTTAATTTGTTCCTTTGCTTTAGCTACTAATAATGACATTTAATTTACCTCTCTTACAGAAATGTTAACTTGGTTTCGGCTAATCATTTTCATATCCGAATCAATTGTATATTGAAGATTTAAATTACCACCGTTTTCGGTTAAATCATACTCGATTTTTTCACCAAAAATACTTATAACCAAATCACCGATAGGTGTGTTATAAAAACAGGAATTGCGTTTTCCTTCCTCAATAAGCATTTTGCTGTTAATAGCGCCCTTTCGCTCGAGCGCAACCGTTTTATCTTTCTTAATTAAAATTCGGGTTTTAACATTAACACTTTCTTCAAACATCTGACCTTCATCATACGAAATAAAAAACTCGCCGTCGTTCATTCCAAAACGTCCCTCAGATGTAAATTCTATAGTATCGGTAGAACCATCAATACCTTGAGTTCCCTTAATATCAATTAAAACATCCTTAATCATAAATTGCCTAAATCCACCTGACTCACCTTTGTTTCATCAATTTCCTCACCTAACAAAATTGAAGCTTGCGCTCTGAAAGAATCTGCTTTATCTGAAACATAAAAACTATGTATTCCAATATCAGTTTTACTGTTTAACATATCATTTTCACAAAGGTATTCTTTCACAGTCTGCGAGGTTGAAGTACCCGCATTTATAAGTGATACTTCATCACCTAAAACCTTTTTGATTACTTTTTCAAGTACAGGGTAATGAGTGCAACCGAGAATCAAAGTATCGCAACCATTTTCCTTAATCGGCTTTAAATACCTTTTAACAGTTTCAAAAACGACAACATCGTCTTCACTATACCATCCCTCTTCAACAAGTGGAACAAACAGCGAACAACCCACAGCCGTAACCTCAGCCGAAGGCAAAAGAGCCTTAATTTGTCTTTCATGCTCACCGCTTTTTACAGTAGCGGCGGTGCCGATAACACCGATTTTACCGTTTTTAGTTGCCTTTACAGCAGAACGAGCGGCATGAGAAACAACTTCAAAAAAAGGCACAGGCAAGAGCGAAGCTGTATCAGAAGCTACAGAAGAAACAGTACCGCAAGCGGCAATAATTAATTTAACATTCTTATTTATAAGAAAATTTTCGTCCTGTAAAGCATATTTGCGAATAGTTTCGCGGCTACGCGTACCATAAGGCACACGACCTGTATCACCAAAATATACTATATCCTCATTTGGCAGAAAACGGCATAATTCTTTAACTACAGTTAGACCCCCAAGGCCCGAATCAAAAACGCCTATTGCACGACTGTCACTCACAGAATACACCTCACGCATTTTATTCATTATATAATACCATATTTATTATATTTTATCAATAGATAAACCTAAAAAAATACAAAAAACTGCCGTAAAAACGGCAGTTTTAAAATTAAAAGTTTGCTTTGCGCAAAATATACTTTGTGACCTCGGTTACAGGGATTATAATTAAAGCAAGTAGGAATGATACGATAAACTGACTAAACTTTAAAATCTTAAGTGAGAACACAGCGCCTGCGGGTGTGAAAATTAAGAACATCATTACAAAAAGTGTAACCGCAACCGCAAAGTTCATCAGTCGGTTTGAGAACAATTTTTTATTAAAAATACTGCCCTCAAACTTATTGTTAAGACAATGGAATATCTGCGAAATGCCAAGGGTTGCAAAAGCCATTGTAACGGCAGTTGCAGAATCTCCAAAATCAAATCCTATTGAATAAGAAATAAGTGTAGCAATAGTAATTATAATACTTTGCACCGAAATAGAAATCACAGATTTAAAATCAAAAATTTTGCCAAAAGAGGACAACGGTTTTTTATACATACAGGTATCCTCTGCTCTTTCCATACTAAGAGAAATTGCAGGTGCGCAGTCGGTTAGAAGATTTATCCATAAAAGACAAACCGCTGTTACAGGCATTGCGCCGAAAATAAGCAAACCTATTAAAACGGTTAAAATCTCCGCAATATTGCAACTAAACAAATAGTAAACCGATTTTCTAATATTGCTAAACAAACCGCGGCTTTCTCTAATAGCGTTTACTATTGAACCAAAACGGTTATTAGAAATTATAATATCAGCATTTCCCTTTGCAACATCAGCACCGAATTTTCCAATTGCACAGCCAACATCTGCAAGAGCCAATGCATCTGCATCTTCTACACTGTCACCGGTAATTGTAACAATTTTTTTATTCAGCTTCCAAATTTTAACAAGTCGAAGCTTGTCGTTAGAAGAAACACGGGCAAACACTGTATATTTATCTATCTCGCGTGCTAATTCTTCATCGGACATTTCATTAAGTTGGGCGCCCGTAATGCCAAGGTCGCCATCCTTTAAAATACCTATTCTTCGCGCAATAGCTTTAGCAGTATTTAAACTATCTCCCGTTATCATAACAGTTCTGCTACCGGCACTTGTGCAGGCCTCTATCTCCTCAGTTACGCCCTCACGAGGTGGGTCGCTAAGCGATAATAAACCAACAAAAGTAAGATTACTCTCAATCTCCTGCGGATTTGGATTAGCGGGAATTTCGCTAAGCTGACGCATCGCAATACATACGTTTCTATAAGCCTCGTCAGCAAGTTTGTAGTTCAGTTCCAAAACAGACTCATAATCACAGTTAACACAATTAGGTAAAACGGTTTCGGGAGCGCCTTTTACAATGGCCACGGGGCGTTCATTAATCATTGTAATAACAGTCATTGTCTTGCGGTCAATATCAAATGGTATCTCTGTAATATGAGGAAACAAAGCATTAATATCAACCAAAGACATTGAATTATAAGCCAAACAAGCATCTTCTATTGCTTTCTCGGTAGAGTCATTATTAAGGGTTGAACAAGCAGTTGCCAACTTAATAATTAAAGCTGAATTATCATCAATATCTTCGCTTTCGAGGTCGCAAATTTTATTGCCATCAAAAATTTTACTAAGTTTCATTTTGTTATGTGTGAAAACGCCGGTTTTATCACAACAAAGAATGTCTGTTTTACCAAGTAATTCGGCGGCAGAGGCATCCTTAACAATAATTTTGTCCTTTAAAATTCTATGCATACCAATAGCGATTACAATAGTGGTAATTGCGGGTAAGCCCTCGGGAATAGCGGCAACTGCCAAAGCCACTGAATTCACAAGTGTTTTAAGTGTCATACTAGCAAAATTATCGGTAGAAAAATTTTGTATTATGCCTATTATAAATGTTAAAATGCAAATTACAAAAATCACCGAATTCACAATTTTGCCTAAATTGCTGAGTGAATTTTCAAGCGGTAATTTATCTTCACTTGTTTGCTGCAATATCACAGAAGTTCTGCCACTTTCAGTATTAAGACCTGTTGCCACAACAACTACTTTTGCTGTACCATGCGCAACATTTGTGCCACAAAATACCATATTACTGCGCTTTTCAATAACAGTAATATCTTCAAAAATTGCATCTGCATTTTTTTCAACAGGCACTTCAACCCCTGTTAAAGCCACCTCATTACAACGAAACTCGTTGCTTTCAATAATTCTTGCATCCGCAGGGATAAAATCACCCTCAGAAAGCATAATTATATCGCCGGGAACTAATTCGGCAGAATTAATTGATTTTAAAATTCCATCACGCAATACCGAAACCGATGGATTTGTAATCTTTTTTAAGTTATCAAGTGTATTATCACAGGAATAGATGTAATAAGCGCTGATTATTGCATTTATAATCACGATAGCAATAATTAAAAGCGGTGAGTAAGAATTCACCTCATCATAAACCAATGAAACTAAAAAAGAAATAAAAGAAATAATAATTAACGAAATTACAGTTTTATTATTTAATTGAGAAAGGAAACGCTTTAAAAACGATGGTTTTTCAATCTTGGAAATAACATTATTTCCGTATTTTTCCATTCTTATTTCAACTTCACCGTTTGAAAGACCTCTTTTATGGTCAACAACAAGTTCGGTGCATACTTCTTCACCAGAAGAACTGTGCCAAATCATTTAAATTCCCCTTTCTGCAAAACTTAAATAATAATCCTTCATCTGTTTAGCGTCAATTGCCTGAGTACCTGCAGATTCACAAATAAAAACAGGGCTTAAGCCGTATTTATAGGTAAGCTCCATAACGGGCTCAAAATCGGGTCCGTATATCTTATCATCAAATGTCAGATGACGTTTTTCGCCACCGGTTGTATACTCGATTTTAGAAAAATGAGAGTGAAATACTTTAAGACGATCTGTTCCCAAATCATTTCTTATAACAGAGAAAATATTGTCAAAATCTTCTTTTGTTTTAAGTATTCCTAAATCTCTTGCATTAAGATGGCCAAAATCAATACAAGGTATCAAGCGTTCATCTAATTTGCAAAGTTCCATTACTTCTTCTAAAGTGCCAAGCTGATTAACCTTACCCATAGTTTCAGGACAAATATGAATATCAGAAAATCCCTCATTATCCAAGGCATTTAAAGCTAATTTCATAGTATCAATCGCTAATTCTAAAGCTTGTCCCCTTGAAATTTTACCGCAAGAGCCGGTATGAACAATAATTCTATTTCCACCCATAGCCTTAACAGCTTTTGCAGAGGCTAAAATATAATTAACAGAGTTAAGTCGCTTTTCCTCTTCAACCGATGACATAGAAATATAATAAGGTGCGTGAAGCGAAAGTTTAATATTTTTTTCTTTAGCCAAAGCGCCTAATTGCTTTGCCTTTTCTTCACCAATATTCACACCCCTACCGCATTGATACTCAAAACAGTCAAGCCCCATTTTTTCAATAAATTCGGGCACTTGTAAACTTGTTTTATAACCCATAGCAGTAAAATTATCGGGAGTACCGGCAGGACCGAATAATGCAGACATTCTTATTCCTCCGTATTTTTAATTTTATACAGTTTAAATACAATTCTTTCAACCCAGCGCTTAAACCTAAATCCATAGGTAGTTTCAAGTTTAATCGGTGTTAAAAGAATGGTGCGAAGGCCAACTAAATTACCGCCTAAAATATCGGTAAAAATTTGGTCGCCAACAATGGCTGTATTTTTAAATTTTAAACCATACTTTTTCTTAGCCTTTAAAAATCCGTTTGGCAACGGCTTTAAACCAAGGCTTATATACTCAAGATTTATTTTTTCCGCAAACGGTTTTACCCTTGCCTCTTTAGAATTTGAAAGAACCGTTAAAAAAATACCGTTTTCTTTCATAAGTTCTAACCACTCAGGCAAACCATCGGTTAAAATTTGACCGTGATGTGTAGATAAAGTATTGTCAACATCTAAAATTAACGAATTAATATCATATTTATTTAAAATTTGAGGTGTAATATCAGTTACACGCTCTAATTTAATTTCAGGTTTAAGTAACATAATTTATAACTCCAATAAAAAAAGCGGTTTAATTAAACCGCTTTTAATACATTATTAGCGGAACTTTCTTTTACGAGCAGCTTCCGACTTCTTTTTACGCTTTACAGAGGGCTTTTCATAGTGCTCTCTTTTGCGAACTTCTTGAATAACACCATCTTTAGCAGTCTGTCTCTTAAAACGACGTAAAGCATTATCAAGTGATTCATTTTCTTTAATTCTAACCTGACTCATTATAATTCCCTCCCTTATGCAAAATAGCAGGGGTCTTAATGTGGGGAAATTCCCCAAAAGGATATATTATCCTCTTAAAGCGATAACATTGCAAACAATAGCAAGAACAAAGAAGAGTATTGCAACATACTTTGTCCAACGGCTTAAGAAAGCATCAAAGGTTCTTGCCTTATTCTTTGAAAGAAAAGTATCTGCTCCGCCGGAGATGGCGCCATTAATACCTGCGCGACGACCTGGTTGTAAAAGAATAGCAACAATAATTATAAGCGAAACGATTATAACTAAAATACCAAGTATAATTTCAATTGCGTTCACCAGTTACACCTCCATAATGATTTGAAAAATACAGTTATAGCAATAACTTTGATTATAATATCATATATTTTTTTAATTTGCAACAATTATTTTTAAAAAATTCAATTATTTTACTACTATATTAACTAATTTTTTAGGAACATAGAGTTCTTTTACTATGTTTTTGCCTGAAATTTCAGCAACTATCGCCTCTTCGCTCTTAGCAAGTGCTATAGCATCAGGCGCAGAAATATTGGCATCAACATTAAGTCTTGCCCTAATTTTACCATTGATTTGAACAACGATTTCAACAGTAGCATCAATACATTTAGCCTCATCGTATGTGGGCCATTTGGTTTCGTTAAGCATACCATCAAAGCCTGCCATTGTCCAAAGTTCTTCGGTAATATGCGGTGCAAAAGGATTAAGAAGAATTATAAATGTTTTAAATTCGTCTCTTGTTATTTTGCCGGTTGCCTGAATGGTATTATAAAGTGACATAAGCGCCGCAATAGCGGTATTCATCTTAAGTCCCTCTATATCCTCAGTTACCTTCTTTATAGTGCGGTGGAATTCAGTTTCTAACTCCTTGCGGTATCCCTCACCATCGGAAATTATATCAAATAATCCCCAAACCTTATCCAAGAAACGCTTACTACCCTTTATTGAAGACTGACTCCAAGGCGCCGCCTTCTCAAAGTCACCAATAAACATTTCATAAACACGCATTGTATCTGCGCCGTAATTATCAATAATTTCATCGGGATTAACTACATTTCCGCGAGACTTAGACATCTTTTCGCCGTTTTCGCCGAGAATCATACCATGGCTGGTTCTCTTTGCATAAGGCTCAGCGGTAGGTACAACACCAATATCGTAAAGGAATTTATGCCAGAAACGGCTATATAAAAGGTGAAGTGTAGTATGCTCCATACCACCGTTATACCAATCAATAGGACTCCAATATTCGAGCGCCTCTTTTGATGCTAATTCTTTATCATTATGCGGGTCACAATAACGCAAGAAATACCAAGAAGAACCTGCCCACTGAGGCATTGTATCGGTTTCACGCTTAGCAGGTCCATGACAATGCGGACAAGTAGTGTTAACCCAATCGGTAATTTTTGCAAGCGGAGATTCGCCGTTGTCAGTAGGCTCATACGAATCAACATTTGGAAGCATTAAAGGCAATTCGCTTTCATCAAGCGGTACATAACCGCACTTTTCACAATATACCATAGGTATTGGCTCGCCCCAATATCTCTGACGTGAGAATACCCAATCGCGAAGCTTATAGTTTGTTTTTACAAAGCCTAAACCTTTTTCACATAGCCATTCTTGTATTTTCTTTTTAGCATCTTCAACCGAAAGACCATTTAGGAAATCTGAATTTACAAGCACACCGTCATTACAATCGGTATAAGCGGCTTTTTGAACATCTTCTCCGCCTTTTACAACCTCAATAATAGGAAGACCAAACTTTTTAGCAAAATCCCAGTCGCGAGTGTCGTGAGCAGGAACTGCCATAATAGCGCCTGTGCCGTAAGAAATAAGTACATAATCCGAAATAAAAATCGGAATTTCAGTGTTATTTACCGGATTAATTGCTGTAACACCCGAAAGTTTAACACCTGATTTATCCTTAGAAAGCTCTGTACGTTCGAAATCTGATTTCTTTGCAGCTTCAACCTTATAAGCTAAAACCTCATCATAATTTTCAATTTTATCAGCCCATTTTTCAAGCAAAGGATGCTCGGGAGACATTACCATATAAGTAGCGCCAAAAAGTGTATCGGCACGTGTGGTGAAAATCTCAAAGGTATCTCCGATATTAGTTGAGAAAGTAACCTGTGTACCGTAAGATCTGCCAATCCAGTTTCTCTGCTGAGTTTTTACTCTTTCAATAAAGTCAACATCCTCGAGACCATCTAAAAGTTTCTCTGCATAATCGGTAATCTTAAGCATCCATTGGCTTTTTTCTTTTTGAACTACCTCGCTGCCACAACGCTCACAAACACCGTTTACAACCTCTTCATTTGCAAGCACACATTTACAAGATGTACACCAGTTAACAGCCATTTGGCTCTTATAAGCCAAACCTTTTTTGAAAAGTTGCAAGAATATCCACTGAGTCCATTTATAATATGAAGGATCGGTGGTGTTAACTTCCCTGTTCCAGTCAAAAGAAAATCCCAAAGACTTTAACTGTCTTTTAAAGTTTGCAATATTGTTTTCAGTAACAATTGACGGATGAATATGATTTTTAATAGCAAAGTTTTCAGTAGGAAGACCAAAAGCATCCCAACCCATAGGATAAAGAACATTATATCCCTGTAAACGTTTTTTACGGCAAACTATATCAATAGCAGTATAGCTACGCGGATGACCTACATGAAGACCCTGACCTGAAGGATAAGGAAATTCAACAAGTCCGTAAAACTTTGGCAAAGAATAATCGTTCTTTGCGGCAAAAGTATCGTTATCGTCCCAAATTTTTTGCCACTTTTTTTCAATAGCGCTGTAATCGTAATTTATCATTTTTCAGTCCTCCTGAGTATTATCAAGAATTTCGTTCATATCTAAAATCTCGCCGTCGCCCCACATTTTATCAAGCCCGTAAAACTCGCGTTGGTCGCGCAAGAATATATGAATAATAACCGAGCCGTAGTCAAGAGCAATCCAACCTGTAGCCTTACCCTCAATATGATGGGGTCTGAGTCCTGCTTCTTCAAGCTTGTCTTCAACCTCATCGCAAAGTGCTCTGACCTGTGTTGAAGAAGTTGCACTGCAAATCAAAAAATACTCGCTAAGCACAGTAAGGTCTGCAATTTTTATTGCAGAAATTTCTTTTGCCTTTTTTTCGTTTAATGCGTTTGCCGCAATTTTAATTATTTCTAAGCTTTCCATTATTTGCCTCCCAAAACTGCCTCGTTATAAGCACTGACAGTATCTATATGAACTGCCTTTTCCATATTAACCAAATCTGTGATAGAAAATTTCAAGGCATAAATAAACGCGTCATTAAGTGAAATGTCAACCAATCGTCTTATTTCATCAACATCATCATAATCTCGGTCACTTGACGTGAAATCTGCAAGATAGAGAATCTTAGAAGTAAGCGACATATCTGCCTTAGCAGTTGTATGATACCTTACAGCATCAAGAATCTCCTCATCATTTATACCTAAAACATATTTTAAATAGGCTTCACCTGAAATCGCATGCCAAAGTTTTTTGGCATTTTTTTCAGTACAATTTAGCATTATACCAAAGGTTTCAAAAATTTTCAAGTGTTCCTCATCACTTGCATTTTTTGTTATATCATGCAAAAGACCTGCAAGATAACATTTTTCTTTATCTGCGCCGTATTTCTCGGCTAAACGCACTGCTTCATCAGCAACACAAAGCGAGTGATAATACCTTTTTTCATTTAGTCTGCCTTTTAAAATTTCTTTATATTTCTCTATCAATATAAATTCTCTTTTCTGTTAAAAAATTAAAAACCTCAGTTGGTAACAGTGCCTTTGCCGACTTAAAATCTTTTCTGATTTTAGTTGAGGATACATTAGTTATTATTTCTTCCATAACATTAATCTTCATACCCATTTTAGAAAAGCGGTCTACACAGTTTAAAAACTCGTTTTCATCAGTATCTGTTCTTTTAAAAACTGTAAACGAAACCTCTTTCATCAACTGCTCGTATTTATACCATTTGTCAAAAAATACAAGCATATCCCCACCGCAAACAAAGGTAAATTCTGTATCGGGATATTTTTGTTTTAAAAGCATTACAGTATCATAAGAATAGCTTTTGCCGTTTCTCTCAAATTCAATAAGGCAAAGTTCTGCTTTAGGAAAATCTCTTGATACAATCTCACACATTTTGATACGAGCACTGTCGTCAGCCATAAAATCGCATACCTTATGCGGCGGAATTTTATCCGGCATAATTAAAATCTTTTCAATATCATTGTCATTCTGCAAAGCTTTTAGCATTTCGTAATGTCCAATATGAAAAGGATTAAAGGTGCCGCCGAAAATAGCAGTTAATGGCATTATTTCACCAGCTTAATTGTTTTATTATTCTTAGATTCTTTATAAAGTATAAAACGTGATCCAATTACCTGAACAACATCACTCTCTGTAGCTTTAGCTACTGTATCAGCAGTTTCTCTGACACTTGTAGGACATGTTTCAAGTATGCGAAGTTTTATAAGTTCTCTTGCTTCTAAAGCATCTTTTACCTGTTTTATTGTATTTTCATTTATTCCTATTTTGCCGATTTGCAAAATGGTTTCCATATCGTTAGCCATTGCACGAAGTTGTGCACGCTGTCTGCTATTAAGCATTCGTTACACCTCTATATATTTTCTTAGTTCTTCTTTAAAAAGTCTTAAAGCTTTACCTCTGTGGCTTATGCTATCCTTTTCCTCAGCCGATAAATGACCAAAGCAACCCTTTTCGCTAATAAACAGTGGGTCATATCCAAAACCGCAGTTGCCCGATTCCTCAAAAGCTATATGTCCGTGACATTCACCACGAACTGTAAATTGTCTGCCATCAGGAAAAACACAGGCAATAGCCGCCACATAATAAGCGGTGCGCTTTTCCATTGGTACTCCATCGAGTTCTTTTAATATTTTTTTATTATTATCGTCATCATTACCGTGACCTCCCGAATATCTTGCAGAATATATACCGGGAGCGCCGTTTAAATAATCAACACAAATTCCCGAATCATCGGCAACGCTTATATAACCTGTTTCTTTAAGTCCCGCTTTTGCTTTAATAAGGGCATTTTCCTCAAAGGTTGTTCCGTCCTCAACCACATCGGTAAGCGGTTTTTCTAAATCTTTTTCAGAAACCACTGTAAATCCCATTGGTTCTAAAATACGGCTTAATTCTACAAGCTTTTTTTGATTTTTAGTAGCAATAAATACTTTCATGATTCTTCCTCAAATATACCATCAACAAAATCATTAGCAGAAAAAGGCATTAAATCGTCAATACCCTCGCCCACACCAAC
>JAFYNC010000121.1 GCA_017549905.1 Clostridia bacterium
ATTGGCTGATTTCATCGTAAATAGCTTTGATCAATTCGACTATGATATCTTCTTCAGCGCGCCAAGATAAAGACTTTACCAAAAGGTATGGTCTTTATTTTTTTTATAAAAAATGAAGAAGATTCGAACTCTGAGAGGGTGAGATATATAAAAAAACAGCGACTGTAACTCAAATATTACAGTCGCTGCTAATATTCAATTTTAATTTTCATTCACTCAATTCTTTATAGACTTTTTCCGTTTTATAACGGTTAAATGTATTATATATTTCAATTAACTATTAAGACCTATTTAAACTGAGTCTTTCTAAAAAAGTACATTGGAATCACCCTAAATAATTTATTTGATAGCAAATATTCTCGCTTTCATATAAATCACCTTTGTTTTCTATATTAAATTTCTAAAAAGAAATCTTATAGCGTTAAAATTAACTATGCATTGGATTCACCTATTAATTTAAAGTCTTTCAAAACATTTTTATTTTATATCATAATGACTTTAATTGACTTTTTAATCCACCTTGCTCACTGTTAATATTTTTAGATTTCAAATTAACTACTTCATTGGAAACACACCTTTCAATTTATTCTTGGTCGCTTGCAGGCGGTGTTGCCTCTTTCATATTTGAAATCCCCCTTTCTTTTTCTGTCTTAATTATAATGCATATTTGCCAATTTGTCAACGAAAAGTTAATAACTTTTATATATTTTAACAAATTTACAAAATAATTGCTATCATTTTGTTGGAAATGCAAAAAATATACCTTCAAATTATTAAAACCCTTTTAGTTTAAAGCAAAATATGGTAGAATATATTAAATGACACATTTTAGGAGTGATTATATGCGACCGATGATGCCTCCCCCACCGGGAATGCGAGGACCAATGCGAATAGGTCCGGGTCCCAGAGGCTTTTTAACCGAAACCGAAAAGCAACAACAACCAAAGCTCACAAAGGATTTATTATATAGAATACTAAAATATCTTAAACCATATAAGTGGCATTTTCTTTTGGTTTTTGTGGCGCTTATTATATCTGCTGTTTTAGGTTTATTCCCTTCTGTTATAACAGGACAGATAGTAGATTCGATAATAGACACCAATACCTCACTTAACCATTTAGCAAAACTTATTCTTTTTGCTTTTATAGTTTTATCGGCTTCGCAAATAATTAGCGTGCTTGAACAATACATAAATTCTTGGATTTCTCAAAAAATAATTTATGATATGCGCAACGAGATGTATGACCATCTTCAGCATATGCCCCACTCCTTTTTCACTAACGAAAAACAGGGCGACATCATAACAAGAATGAACAGTGATATCAACGGTGTAAGCTCGGTAATTTCAGGGCTTCTCACCTCGATTGTCAGCAATTTCCTAACCATTATAGTTTCAGTGTTTTATTTGTTTTATATAGACTGGCGTCTTGCAATAGTAGGTCTTATTGTTCTGCCGTTGCTTATAGTACCAACACATCAGGTAAGCAAAAAAAGATGGTCGCTTTTGTCCCTCTCGCAAGAAAAACACGACCTTCTTAATCAACAAATCAACGAAACCCTTTCGGTAAGCGGATCACTTCTTGTAAAGCTTTTCACGAAAGAAAAAACCGAATATGAAAACTTCAGAAAAATAAATGATGAAACCACTAAAATCACAATAAAAGAACACCGAGCAGGCAGTTGGTTTCACGTTATGTTAGGTATGTTTATTCAAGTAGCGCCGCTTCTCATATACTTTGCAGGCGGATTTTTGATAATAGGCAAAACCGATACTAACCTTACCGTTGGTGATATAACAATTGTGGTAGCGCTTGTGAATAGACTTTATCAACCTGTGAGAATGTTGCTTAATCTTCATGTTGATTTTGTACGTTCTTTAGCATTATTCTCAAGAATTTTTGAATATTTAGATCGCAACCGCCAAATCGAAAACCCCGAAAATCCCATTAAACCCGATTTAAGCGACGCGAATGTTGAGTTTTGCGATGTAAAATTTTCCTACGAAACCACAAAGCCAATACTAAAAGGTATTGATTTCTTTGTTCCAAACGGCCAAATGTATGCAATAGTAGGAACTTCGGGCGCGGGTAAATCCACAGTTATCGGTCTTATACCCCGTCTTTATGATACAAGTGAGGGCTCTGTTAAGGTTTCAGGTGTTGATGTTAAAGATTTTGACCTGTCTTATCTTAGGACCAATATCGGAATAGTAACACAGGATACGTATTTGTTTAACGGCACAATACTTGAAAACCTGTTATACGCAAAGCCTGATGCTACTATGGGAGAAATTGAAGATGCTTGCAAGGTTGCTAATATTTACGATTTTATAGATAAACTTCCAGACCGTTTTGATACCGTTGTAGGCAACCGCGGACTTAAACTTTCGGGCGGAGAAAAACAAAGGGTATCTATTGCACGTGTGATTCTCAAAAATCCTAAAATACTTATTTTAGACGAAGCAACTTCATCGCTCGATTCAGTATCCGAAAGTCTTATTCAGTCAGCGCTCAACAGAGTTATGGTAGGCAGAACAAGCATTGTTATAGCGCATAGACTTTCAACCGTTATGGCTGCTGATAAAATTATGATTTTGGAAAACGGTAAAATCACCGAAACCGGCACTCATGATGAGCTATTAAAGATAAGCGAGGGATACCGCGAACTTTATGAAACCCAATTCAGACGTGTAATTGATTATGAAAACAGCAAAAACAGTATTTAACTGTTGACATATTCTGTTTTAAATATTAAAATCTTATTTAAAGAGAGGTATAAAATTATGAGTGAAATCAATAATAATGAATACGATTACAATCCTGATTTAGTGTCACTTACAGATGATAACGGAAACGAATATCATTTTGAGGTTTTAGACGCTATAGAAACCGAAACAGGCAGATATCTTGCTATGCTTCCAAACTATGAAGACCCGCAAAAAATGCTTGAGGACAGCGGTGAGCTTGTGATAGTTAAGGTTGGCGAAGAAGACGGCGAAGAGTATTATTTTGAAATTGAAGATGATGATGAATACGAAATGATCGCCGAAGCCTTTGTTGAAAGACTTGAAGACTATTTTGAAATAGATAATCAGTAAGAAAACACAAATAAATAATTTTTGGAGAGGCAAAAAAACGAAAAATTATTATTTAAGTCCTGTGCTGTTCGCGGACCGCGACTTATATAACCCTACACTTTTAATTTACGGGGCCTACTCTCGTACGGCGGGTTTGCAGACCTCCCGCGGCTGTGCCGAGTTCGGAAGAAGGGAGCGCGAAACCGTACGGTCGGCACCCACCTGGCTTTTAGCTCAGGTTATTTTAAGCGCATTACGGCAGTGCGGGACACTTACACAAATTAAGATTAATAATGCAAAAACTCTCCTTGTTTTGCTGAAAACAAGGAGAGTTTTTTACTATTTGACTTTATGGTTTTCTAATAGAAAAATTAAATCCTAAAGCTATAACCGATAAAATTAAAAGCAAAACAAAAGGTGCTATATAACTTCCGGTTGATATTAATAACGAGTTGCTTAATGTTGCGATGAATGATGCTACTATCAAATTAAAATTAGTAATACTATAGTTTGTAGGGAAATATTTTGTTCCATAAAAAGATGCCGTAAACGCAGATGTCATAGTTGGGCAAGTGCCGTAAGAAAGTCCTGTAAGGCAAAGGCCGATAATGCTTAATGGCAACGAATTTAATAAAACTGAAATTAGTGTTAAACCTGCCGCAAAAATTGTTAAAATATTTGAAGCAAACATTGTTGTCTTTCTTCCAAGAGAATCATAAACCGCACCTGTAAGTATACGGCCAACACCATTAAACACCGAAAGAACACCAACAAGCGTAGTTGCAAGTGCAGGTGTTGCCTCAACAGATATAACCAAATCTCTCGCAAAACTTATAACCGAATTTCCAACTGCAGTTGTAAGTGCCATAAATATAAACGCTCGCCAAAAAGTAAAACTTTTGGCCATTTCCTTTGTAGACCAATCTCTAACTTCAAAACTTTCTTTTCGGATATTCTTTTTTTCTTTTGGAGATGGAAATTCTATATCACTAGAAGGTTTTTTGATAACAAGTCCCGCTAACAACAGAACAATAGCAACAACAATACCCAAAATAATATAAGCCTTTCGCCAACCGATATTTTCATTTTCAAAAAAGGTGCTAATGATGTTACCGAGTAAAAGAGTGCTAAAACCAAATCCCATCATCAAACAACCTGAAGAAAAACCTTTTTTATCGGGAAACCACAAATTAACGGTTGATACTACTACGTTATAAGAAATACCAATACCCATACCTGACAAAGCAGCGTATGTAATATATAATAAATAAGGCATTTGTGGTGTTAAATTTCCCGTTGTAACGAAACCTGTTCCAACTAATAAACCCGCAAGAATAAGTGTTATTTTAGAACCTACTTTTTTGCAAATCAAACTACCAAAAAATGCACCCAAGCAGAAAAAACACATTGTTAATGTGAAATTAAATGCTAAAACCGAATCGTTCCAATTAAACTCACTTTTAAATGGGATTTTTAAAATAGACCAAGCATATAAAACACCTGAAAAAAGCATTGTGAAAACACCTGAAATAAGATATATCCAACGCTTATTCAAATTAGATTTCATAAGTTTAAACCTCCCGAAAGAACTATCGAACTTTGTTCTCTATTTTTATACTTTAACGCTTTAAAGCAAAAATGTCAAGTATTATTTTTAATTTTTTTAAAATAAAATGCTTGACAAAGGGGTTACAGTAGTGTATAATCATCGTGTTGCATTCCAAAGACAGTAGGTGGCATTATGCCGTAAGTTTATCGCCTACCGAGGTTCGCGCTTAAAATTAACATATAATTAAAGTTATTTTTATGCCTGTTCCTCATTATTTGGAACAGGCATTTATTGTTTCGTGGAGGTGAATTACATTGCCAAACGCATCAGTTTTAGAACAAAAGAAACAGCAGGTAGCTGAGCTTTCTGAAAAGATTTCCAAGGCTATCACAGGTGTTGTAGTTGATTACAAAGGTATCAATGTTGCTGACGATACAGCTCTCCGTAAAGAGCTTCGTGAAGCAGGCATCGAATATTTCGTTGTAAAGAATACAATTCTTGGCCGTGCAATCGAAGGTACTGATTTAGAGGAAATGAAATCCGTTCTTGAAGGTACTACTGCTATTGCCCTCTCAAATGAGGACTATACCGCAGCAGCAAGAATTCTCTGCAAATATGCAGATGCTCACGACAACTTCAAGGTTAAGTCAGGCTTCCTTGACGGTAAGGTTGTAGATGTAGCTACAATCGATTCACTTGCAAAACTCCCTTCCAAGGAAATACTCCTTGCTACAGTTTTGTCAGCTTTCCAAGCACCTATCGCGGCTTTCGCTCGCGCTGTACAGGCTATCGTTGATAAAGACGGTGACTCTACAGAAGAATAATTAATTAAAACAAAAAACATTTAATGGAGGAAATTAAAATGGCATCAGAGAAAATCACAGCTATGATTGAAGAGTTAAAGACTCTTACCGTTCTTGAATTATCAGAACTTGTTAAAGCAGTAGAAGAGGAATTCGGCGTATCTGCAGCAGCAGCTGTAGCAGTAGCAGCTCCCGCAGCAGGCGGCGCAGCAGCAGCTGAAGAAAAGACCGAGTTTGACGTAATCCTTAAGGATGCAGGCGCAGAAAAGATTAAGGTTATTAAGGCTGTTCGTGAAATCACAGGTCTTGGCCTTGCAGAAGCTAAAGCTCTTGTTGATGGCGCTCCTAAGACTCTTAAGGAAGCAGCTGCTAAAGAAGAAGCTGAAGAAATCAAAGCTAAACTCGCTGAGGTTGGCGCAACTGTTGAGCTTCAGTAATTTTTACAAACTTAAAGACCGAAGGAATTTTCCTTCGGTCTTTTTTTATGCTTTAAAATGTTTTCTTTCGAATATGCGGTATTTCTTAACGATTAAATAAAATGGTATTCCAAATCCAACACAGACGATAAGTTCGGAAATTCCGACCTCTAACGCGGAAATCAAAAATCCGTAAACGCCGGCGCCCTCAGGTAAGAAAAAGTAAGCAATTTCAGCACCTATTATAACTGCATTAGCAATAACCGGAGAAAGCATTGAAAGCAAAGGCACCTTTTTAAACTTAATATCCTTTAATAAATAGGTTGCAACTGCTGCAATAAGCGTTGCAAAACTGCCGAAAATCATATCTAACATATTAAACGAGCCTATATTTGCAATAAAACAACCTATCGTAAGCCCTGGTATAGCGGCGGGTGTGAAAGCAGGTAGTAATGTCAGCACCTCTGATACTCTAAGTTGAATTGGGCCATAAGCCAACCCGAAAATATTACTTAAATATGTAAGCCCTGCGTAAACCGCGGCTATAAGTGCGCCTGTTATAATAAAATTAATTCTTTTTTTGTTTGCCATAAGTTTCCCCTAAACCAATTTTTTATAAAACTCAACCGCAAGTGAGTCGCAACGTTCATTTTCAGGGTGACCTGCATGTCCCTTAACCCAATCGATTGTAACCTCGTGTATTTCCAAAAGGTTTAAAAGTTCTTCCCACAAATCAGTATTTAAAGCAGGCTTTTTGTCAGCCTTTCGCCAACCGTTTTTGCGCCAAGACTCTGCCCAACCTTTAGTTATAC
>JAFYNC010000122.1 GCA_017549905.1 Clostridia bacterium
CTCAAAGGCGCAAACACCATAACCGCTTTTTCAAGCGGCAAAATTTTTGTTAACACCTGTGGCAATCAAGGCATGGCAACGGGTGGCAGCGGCGATGTACTTGCGGGTGTTATAGTTTCATTGTTAGCGCAAGGTTTCGACATTCAGTTTGCTGTAAATTCGGCGGTTTATCTTCATTCCCACGCAGGCGATAAAGCCGCATTAAAAAGAGGTATACATGCAATTTTACCGAGTGATATTATAGAAGAGCTTTAATCAGGCTTTCGGCAAGGATAATACTGTTTGAAAAAAATTATCTGCTTGATTTTTTTAGTTCTGTTATCATTTTCGGGTTGCGCAAAAAAAAGTCCCGAAGTGACACCTGTCACAACGGGACTTAAATTTAATGCACAAATTACAAACGGTGAGCAAAATTTAAACTGTTCGGTAAAAATTGATGCTAACGGCAATATGCAAATGAAAATAGACCAAATAGAATATCTGTTTTCAGGAAACACCATAACAATAAACTATGCGGATATTTCGCATAAAACCGAGCTTTCTGCCTTTCCGAAAAACACATTTGCCGATTTCTTATACGTTATTTTTAATTCTGTTTCTAAATCGGGAAAAGATGTTATCACAAACGATAAGGAATACTACATATCGAACAGTACCGATAAATACGAATACACCTGTTTTTTTGCCCAAACAGGCTTACCGCTTAAAATAACCGAAAAAAACTTTGGAATAACCGCCCTAATTACAGGAGCGCAAATTATTTAACAAAACTTAAAGGCCCTTGCCAAACTATAATAGCAGTACCTTTTCCAATACTTATTTCGGACTCTTTTTCAATAAATTCGTTACTTACACCAAGCGGAAAATCAAAACTTAGACTTGCATTACTAAGAGGATAAAGAAGTCCGTTAATATTTACATTTTCACATTCTGTGGTGGCTGAAAAAACCGATACCGAGCCTTTAGCTTTGGAACTGAATTTTATGCCACTCTCACAAATTGCGGTTGCTGTAAAATCATCACCGCAAAGATAACCCTCACCGCCATTTGACGCTATAAACGAAAGTGTTTGAAAATTAGCAAGGCTATGGTCCATCCTGCCGCCTGTGCAACCATAAAGCACAAATCTTTTAAATCCGCGGTCAAGACCCACTTTTACGGCAAGTAATGTATCTGTGTCATCTTTTCTTACAGGGTGTTTTATTATCTCTAAAGCTTTTGGCACAAACCCTAATGAATCAAAATCCCCAAGCACTATATCGGGAATAATATTCAATTCATTAAGCATTTTATATCCTGCATCGGCGGCAATAATAATGTCGCCGTCTTTTTTTATTAAATCCCGAGGCTTTCCGTTTGCCGCACCAAAAATATAACAGGTTCTCATTTTGCCACCTTTTTCTATTGATTTTCAACTCAAAATATTTTAAAATCTTATTAATACATAATATATTATTTCATGGATATAGTCAATGCTTAAAACTAAGGAGCCTTAAAATGCAAAAAAATATAAACAAGATTATTTTAGCGGTTATCATTTCAGTTGCGCTTGCATTTGCAGTTGCAACCGGAATTATTCTGTTATTAAAATTCAATAATCCTCCTGTTTTGCAAAGCTCATATTTCTCAAATATATTGCCTACATATACCTCTACAACCTCTGAGCCTGAGGAAAAGTTAATAATGACGTACCCTTCAGAAAACAACATTACAGTTATAGACCCGTCATTCACCTTTACAGGTAATTCGAATGTAAATATACCTCTCTCAGTAAACGGACAAATTATAGACCTTTCTGAAAACGGTAGTTTTTCTTATAGTACAGAACTTAAAATAGGCAAAAACACCTTTGATTTCTTGTATAACGGAATTACATACACTTACACTGTAAATTATCGTTATGTGGTAATTCAAGATTATTCGCCGTCACTCGCACAAAGTTATTCAAGCGGCACGCAATTTGTAGTATCTGTAACTGCACGTAATAAAAGTAATGTGACTGCAAATTTTGGCGGAAAAACAATAAATCTTACCGCAAACGAAGATAGTAAGGCAAAATTGGAAGATGCCTTTGTAGTTTTCTCGGGTACATTTAGGCTGCCTTCTGATAACTACACTGATATTGCATATAATCCTATTGTTTTTACCGCAACATATAAGGGAATTACCGAAACTTTTAAATCAGGAAAAATCACCTGCAAAAAATCTAACCTTGTTAAAGATAACGATGCTTCCGCCACTCCCAAAGGGGGACAATATTTAAATGTCGGATCAGGAAAAATTACTGAAATAATCCATTATAACGCCGAAACCTTTGCCCCCTATTCCACTAATGATTGGTCTAACCCGACATATAACTATCTGCCTAAAGGCACTGTGGATTACAGTTCTACAGAATATGTTTACCACAAGTCGAACGGTGAAACTAAGAAATATGCAGTTCTTCGCTGTGGAAGACAGGTTTATGTATCACGTAAGGACAAGCCTCACACAGAAGATATCCCCGTTGTAAAGGAATCTATTGGCACACTGCCCGACCATAACGAACTTGAAATTGCAAGCTTTGAAAATAACGGCAATCATACTGTTCTTACCCTTAATACAATGTGGAAAGCTCCGTTTTATTTTGATTTGGCTCAGCAAACCTATACAAATCCTCCAAGGCAAGATTTTTCTGTAAACCAAGCCGAATTTACATATATCGATATAACCTTTTGCTACGGAACAGTTTTAAATGGAGAGATTGCTAATTTGCAAAATAATCCACTCTTCAGCTCCGCTCAGATAATTAATAATTATGGTGACAATGGAGTAATACGCGATATAACTTTAAGACTTACCCTTAAAAATAAAGGTGCTTTTTACGGTTGGGATGCCTCGTATAATAGTGACGGACAGTTGGTTTTCGAATTTCTTAACCCTAAGAAAGCGTCACCTTCCGATAACTCCTATAAAGCCGATTTAACAGGAATTAAAATTTTAATCGATGTAGGTCACGGCGGTAAAGACACCGGAGCTTTGGGCACAAACGGTGTGTCTCACAGCGAAGCCAAACAAAATCTCCTACTCTCTAAAATCATAGCATCAGAGTTATTAAAAACAGGGGCTACAGTTTATCTTACACGCTCAGATGATACAACAAGCTCAACAGATGATAGAACAAAAATACTTAAATCTTTAAAGCCTGATTTATGTATTGCTATACATCATAATTGCAGTGATGCTTCATATCCAAACGGATTTGATTCCTTGTATTTCACCCCGTTTTCTCAAAAAGCCGCCTCTATTATCTATAAGAACACAACCGCAACAGGACTTTACCAAAAATATAACCTGGGTTGGCATTATTACTATACAGCACGTGTTACGAATTGCCCGGTTGTTCTTACAGAGAACGGTTATATGTCAAACCGAAATGACTATCAAAACATACTAAGCGAAGAATCAAACATTAAAAAAGCTAAATCTATAGTAAACGGAATTGTGGAATATTTTTTAAATATTAAATAGTATATTTGTCCAATATATTTAAACTTGAATTTCACCTTGATTTATAGTATAATTCAGGTGACGAAAGGACTGAGCATATGAATTTTACACCAATAGACAATAAAGGTCTTGTTGACGGTTACTGTATTATTAAAAGCATTGAACAAAAAACTTCTTCCAAGGGCGATAATTATCTTGATATGATGCTTGGTGACTCCGAGGGGGAAATTAATGCAAAGCTGTGGCGTTACAGTCCTGAGCTTCACGGCGAATACGGTGTTAACGAACTTGTAAAAATCCGCGGTCTTATTTCGCAATATAACGGCGCAGACCAACTGAAAATCGAAAGAATTCGCCATACAACAGCAGAAGATAATGTAAATATTGCTGATTTCGTTAAAACGGCTGTCTTCTCTGGCGAGGAAATGTTTTCAGAACTTTTAAATATTGCCGAAAATTTTAGTGACAGTGAACTTTCTAAAATAGTTACTGCTATTTTAAAGGATAACAGAATGTGCCTTTTATATTGGCCTGCAGCATTCAAGCTTCACCACGCTGTGCGCGGCGGACTGTTGTTACATACTGTTTCCATTGTCCGTCTTTGTGAAAAGGTATGCGAAATATATCCTTTTGTTGATAAAGAACTTCTTATATCGGGTGCTATTCTTCACGATATTGCAAAGCTTTCAGAATTCAGCGTTGCCGAATCAGGAATAGCAACCGGCTACAGTGCAGAGGGCAATCTTTTAGGTCATCTTGCAATGGGCGCTATGGTTATTGAAAGATATGCCGAAAAACTTGGTATTTCGCAAAAAACTGCTATGCTTTTAGAGCATATGGTGCTCTCCCACCACGGTGAGCCGGAGTTTGGCGCGGCGGTAAGACCAATGTTTATTGAAGCTGAACTTTTAAGTGAGCTTGACCTTATGGATTCACGAATATATGAAATGCGCGAAGCCTTAAATGAAACCAAAGCTGATGATTTTTCAGGCAGAATATGGGCTATGGATAACCGCAAGCTTTTTAATCATGACCGCAAAGATTTAAAACAAGAAATAAAACTTTTTTAAAAGAATTTTAATAATAGAGAGGTAAAACAAATGAAAATTACAAAAGATATGCTTATTGGCGATGTTCTTGATATCGATACCGGCTGTGCAGAATATTTTTTTGAAATCGGTATGCACTGCTTAGGTTGCCCTGCTTCAAGAGGCGAAAGTATTGAACAGGCATGCGCAGTTCACGGTACAGACTGTGATGCGCTTGTAGAAAAACTCAACAAGTATTTCGAGAATAAATAATGTTAAGTTTAAGTAAAAGACTTTATACTATTGCCACCCTTGTACCTTTTGGTGCAAGGGTTTGCGATATTGGTGCGGACCATGGCTATTTAAGTATTTATATAGCAAAAGAAAAGAAACCGCTTTCGGTTATTACTACCGATATAAATGAAAAACCCTTAGAAAAAGCTAAGGAAAACTCAAAACTTGCTAAAATAAAAAATATTGATTTTCGCCTTTGTGATGGTTTATGCGGTATTAAAGAAAATGAAATTGATACCGCTATTATTGCAGGAATGGGCGGCGAAGTAATATCAGGCATTTTAGACCGCGGTAAAAATATTGTTAAAAATACCGATGTTACGCTTATTCTTCAGCCTACTACTTCACCCGAATTTTTGCGAAAATTTCTATATAACAACGGTTTTTTCATAGAAAAAGAAATACCTATATTCGAAAACCAAAAGCTTTACTCTGTAATGCTTGTAAAATATAGCGGTGAAATAAAAAACCAACCCGATTATTTTTATTTCATAGGAAATATCACCCCTGATACTGAAGAGGGTTTTCTTTATATAAAAAAGCAATATGACCGTTGCTTTAAATGTATGAAAAGCCTTGAGAAAACTTATAACACCGAAAATTTTAGTTTTCACAAATCTATATGCGACTCAATAACAGATTACCTTAAAAACTTTGGAGTGGAATATTCTAATGGCATTTGATGGCGCTTTTTTGCACAAAATTATTGAAGAACTTGAAACAAGCATCGACTCACATGTTGATAAAATTTATCAGCCATCGCGTGATGAGTTGGTGTTTTTGTTGCGCAAAAAAGGATTTGCAAAACGCCTTTTAATCACTGTAAAACAAGGCAGTGCAAGATTACATTTTACCGAAAACAAATATGAAAATCCTGCTACACCGCCGAATTTTTGTATGCTTCTCAGAAAACATCTTTCCTCTGCCCGTTTAATAGATATTAAACAACCAAGACTTGAACGCGTAGCCGAGCTTCATTTTTCTGCAACTAATGAAATGGGTGATACAGTAATTCTTGTTTTGGTTTGCGAACTTATCGGAAATTCGGCGAATGTAATTCTTCTGCGTGACGGGAAAATTATTGATTCACTTCGTCACAGCGATGTTGAAACCTCACAAAGACTAATACTGCCCGGCGCAATTTATGAATATCCCCCATCACAAAACAAAATAAATCCTTTAACAGAAAACACCGAT
Source organism: Clostridia bacterium (assembly GCA_017549905.1). Taxonomy (GTDB): domain Bacteria; phylum Bacillota; class Clostridia; order Oscillospirales; family Acutalibacteraceae; genus UBA737. Next base: position 6,009 of record JAFYNC010000122.1, read on the forward strand.
GAGGTTTTAACTGATGTAAATAACATCAGTCAAACTCTCTTATCTAATATTGATGGTTTTTCCCCTCTCGTATGCAGAGAAATCGAGTTTAAAGCTCAAAAACAGACTTTATATTCGGCTTATAATGAGGTTGTTTCAGACCTTAAAACAAATATTACACCTGTTTTAGTGTTAAATCCCGATAAAACCGCTCTTGATTTTTCTTTCACTAAAATAGGTCAATACGGCCCCAACTACCAAAACCTAACCCTTGAAAGCTTTAGTGCTTTGCTTGACAGTTTTTACACACAACGTGACACTGTAGCCAGAATTAATACCTCGGCACGAGATATTATCAAGCTTGTTAATAACCTAATTGGAAGAACTGAAAAAAAACTAAGTCTTAGACTTGAGGAACTTAAAAAGTGTAAAAACCGAGAAACTCTTCGCATTTACGGGGAGCTTTTATAGGCAAACCTTCATCTAATTGAAAACGGTAGCCGCTGTGCTATTGTATTTAATTACTAAGACGAGAATTTGAACACAGTAAATA
>JAFYNC010000123.1 GCA_017549905.1 Clostridia bacterium
CTTTGCAAGGTGATTAGTGATTTAAAAAATGCGGGACATGAAATAATTCTTGTATCCTCAGGTGCTATCGGAATGGGTGTTGGAAAGTTGGCTTTAAACGGTAAGCCTACCGATATTCCTACAAAGCAAGCGGCAGCTGCGGTTGGTCAATGTGAGCTTATGTATGTATATGATAAGCTTTTTTCTGAATATAATCACACTGTGGCTCAAATTCTTATTACGGGCGCTGATATTGAACACCCCGAGCGCAGAGAAAACTTTGAAAACACAATGCGCAGACTTTTAGAACTCAAGGTGCTTCCTATTGTAAACGAAAACGATTCTATTGCAACTGATGAAATAGTAATAGGTGATAATGATACATTAGGCGCTATTGTTGCTACTACTTTATCAGCAGACTTGCTTATTATTCTTTCGGATATTGACGGACTTTTCACCGCTGATCCGCATAAAAATAAAGATGCGAAACTTTTACATCTTGTAACTGAAATTACTCCCGAAATCGAAAAAATGATTGGCGGTGCTGGCAGTGAATTAGGCACAGGCGGTATGGCCACTAAAATTAAAGCCGCAAAAATAGCAAATGAAAAAGGTACTGATATGCTAATTGCCAACGGAAAAGACCCGGATATTTTATATGATATAATTGACGGAAAAGATGTTGGAACATTATTTAAGGCAAAGGCAGAAATTTAATGATTACTACATACGAAATTTTACAAAGAGCTAAGGCGGTAACAAAAAATGCTCCGCTTAAGGCTGAGGTTAAAAATAATGCTTTAAAAGCTATGGCAAAATCACTTATTGATAATAAGGATTTAATTTTAGAAGCCAATAAGCTTGATGTAGAAAAAGCAAGAGGCACTGTAAGCGATGTAATGATTGACAGACTAATGCTTGATTCTAAAAGAATTGACAGTATGGCAAACGGTATTTTAGAGGTTGCCAATTTGCCAGATAATGTGGGCGCCGTTTTAGAGAGAACAATGCATAAAAACGGTCTGGTTATTGAAAAAACCGCTATTCCTTTTGGCGTTGTTGCAATCATTTATGAAAGCAGACCAAATGTAACCTCAGATGCGGCGGCACTTAGCTTTAAAAGTGGAAATGTTTGTGTGCTTCGCGGTGGCAAAGAGGCTTTTTTAAGCGCGAATGCAATAGTTAAAGCTCTCAAAAATGGACTTTCATCAGTTGGTGTTGATGAAAATTATATAAACCTTATTGAAGATACTACAAGACAAAGCGCTAACGAGCTTATGACCGCTGTGGGACTTGTGGATTTATTGATTCCGCGAGGCGGAAAGGGGCTTATTAAGGCTTGTACCGAAAATGCCAAGGTTCCTTGCATTGAAACTGGAACAGGTATTTGCCATATTTATATTGATGAATATGCAGACCTTAATAAAGCGTTAGAAATTGTAAATAATGCAAAATTAAGCCGACCTTCTGTTTGTAACGCGGCAGAGGTTTGCCTTGTTAATAAAAAGATTGCTAATGAATTTTTACCAATGCTTAAAGAAAGTTTTGATGGTAAGGCTCAAATTATTGGTGACAGCGGTGTATGTGAAATAATTGATGTCACTATTGCTGATGAAGATAGTTTTGATACTGAATTTTTAGATTATAAAATGGCGGTAAAACTTGTTGAAAATGTATCCCAAGCGGTTGCACACATACAGGAACATTCAACACATCATAGCGAAAGTATTGTAACAGAAAATGAGCAAAATGCGAATTATTTTGTTTCTTGTGTTGATTCAGCGGCGGTTTATATTAATGCTTCAACCCGTTTTACTGACGGTGGCGAGTTTGGACTTGGATGTGAAATGGGTATTTCCACCCAAAAACTTCACGCAAGAGGACCTATGGGACTTAAAGAATTAAATACTTATAAATATATCATCAAAGGCGACGGACAGGTGAGATAATATGTCAACAGTTAAATTCGGGTTTATAGGAACAGGTAATATGGGAGCGGCTTTGGCGCGCGCTGTTACAAAAGCCGTTGGACATAGCGAGGTTATTCTTGCTGATAAAAATACCACTAAAGCTGAGCTTTTGGCGAATGAACTTTATTGTTCATTTGGTGAAATATCTGCAGTAGCCTCAAGCGCTAAGTTTATTTTTATGGGCGTAAAGCCTCAGGTTATGCGAGAGGCTTTAGAAAGCATAAAACCAATACTCAAAAAGAGAACAGACCGTTTTGTTTTGGTTTCAATGGCGGCAGGTCTTAGTATTTCTTCAATTACCGAAATGTTGGGTGAAAATTATCCAATTATAAGAATAATGCCAAATACACCGGTTTCAGTAGGCAAGGGTATGATACTTTATACTGCTTCTAAGGAAGTTTTTATGGATGAAGTTGGTGAATTTTGCAAGGCTCTTGAAAAATCAGGTAAGCTTGATAAATTGGATGAAAGCTTAATTGATGCGGCATCTGCGTTATCGGGTTGCGGACCTGCATTTGTTTATATGTTTGCCCAAAGTCTTGCAGACGGTGCGGTTGAATGTGGACTACCACGTGACAAAGCAATTTTATATGCTTCTCAAACCCTTTCAGGCGCGGCAGAGTTGTTGCTTGTTTCAGGTAAACACGCAGGAGTTTTAAAGGATGAGGTTTGCTCTCCCGGTGGTAGCACAATAGCGGGTGTTCACTCTTTAGAAGAAAATTCTTTCAGAGGCGCGGTTATGGATGCTGTAAAATATTCTTTTAATAGAACAAAAGAGCTTGGCAAATAGAGTCTATATAAAGACTACAAAAAGTAGGAGTACTAAAATGGATATTAAACAGGAATCTTTAAATAGGCACTATGAATGGCAAGGTAAAATTGAGGTTGTTTCTAAGGTTAAGGTTGAATCGTCCGAAGACTTATCTTTAGCGTATACACCAGGCGTAGCGCAGCCTTGTCTTGAAATTCAAAAAGATTATAATAAATCATTTGAACTCACACGTAGGTGGAATTTAATAGGTGTTGTAACAGATGGCTCTGCTGTTTTAGGTCTTGGTAATATTGGTCCTGAGGCTGGAATGCCTGTTATGGAGGGAAAATGCGTACTATTTAAGGAATTCGCAGGTGTAGATGCTTTTCCGATTTGTATTCGTTCAAATGATGTTGATGAAATTGTGAATACAATTTATAATATTTCGGGTTCTTTTGGCGGTATTAATCTTGAGGATATTTCGGCTCCAAGATGCTTCGAAATCGAGAGAAAATTAAAAGAAAAATGCGATATTCCGATTTTTCATGACGACCAACACGGCACAGCAATTTGTGTTGCCGCTGCTATGATTAATGCGCTAAAAATATCCAGAAAAAATATTGAAAATATTAAATGTATAATCAATGGCGCGGGTGCTGCAGGTACTGCAATAGGTGAACTTTTGCTAAAGCTTGGCCTTAAAAATCTTATTATGTGTGATAAGTTTGGAGCAATATGTAAGGGTGATGAATCATTATCAGAAGCTCACACTGAACTTTCACTTAAAACCAATCCTAATATGGAAAAGGGAAGCCTTGCCGATGTTATTAAGGGCGCTGATGTATTTATCGGTGTTTCAGCACCAAACATTGTAACAAAAGAAATGGTAGCATCCATGAATAAGGGGGCTGTTGTTTTCGCTATGGCAAACCCTATACCCGAAATTATGCCTGATTTAGCTCTTGAAGCAGGGGCTTTGGTTGTAGGTACAGGACGTTCTGATTTTGCAAATCAAATTAATAATGTGCTTGCTTTTCCGGGAATTTTCCGCGGTGCTTTAGATGTTAGAGCAAGTGATATTAACGATGAAATGAAAATGGCAGCAGTTTATGCTTTAAGTAACCTTGTTAGTGATGATGAGCTGTCAACAGAATACATTTTACCTAAGGCATTCGACCCGAGAATAGCACCTGCTGTGGCTGAAGCAGTAGCAAATGCCGCAAGAAAATCAGGAGTTGCAAGAATATAAAAAATAAAGGCTATCGCCAACAGGCGATAGCCTTATTTATATGAAGGGGTAAAATCGGTAATCTAAAGATAGGCAAATGTCTACCGCCGATAATGCGGGATATCCTTTAGCAACCCCTGTTTTATAATATGCAAATATAGTTTAGATGTTACACAATAGGATTTTTTCTGATAAAGAGAACACCTAAAGTGTCAGCACCACAGTGTGAGGAAATAGTGCAACCTGCACGTGTGAGGAATACCTCTTTAAAAGGTGCTGCTTCTTTAACAGCTTCAACAACGCTATTAACAATTGCTTCATCACAACCTGCGTGGGTAACAAATACACGATCAAGGTCTATATCAGATGCATCACCGATACGTTCTTTAACGTATGTAAGAAGAACATCGGAATATCTGCCACGATATTTTTTGCCAACACCCATTGTGCCATTTTTAACCTCAATACAAGGCTTTAACTTTAATAGGTTAGCGCCTAAAA
>JAFYNC010000124.1 GCA_017549905.1 Clostridia bacterium
AAACCGTCAGCAGAAAATAAAACTTTATCAGTACTGTCATAAGACACGATAACCTCAGGCCAATGCACCATTGGAGCAGTTAAGAATGTGAGGGTATGCGCGCCAAGTTCAAGTGTGCTGTTTTCGCCCACAACAACCTGCTTGTCCTTAAAATCTGTGCCAAAGAAGTTTTTCATCATAACAAAACTTTGCTTTGAAGAAACTATCTGTGCCTCGGGGTAAGCTTCAATAAAAGCCTTTATGTTTGCCGAGTGGTCAGGCTCCATGTGATGAACAACAAGATAATCGGGCTTTCTGCCGTTTAATGCGTTTTTAATGTTTTGGAGCCATTCATCTTTAAAGTTTACATCAACAGAGTCCATAATCGCGATTTTTTCATCAATAATCGCATAAGAATTATATGACATTCCGTTTGGTACAATGTACTGCCCCTCAAACAAGTCGATTTTTCGGTCGTTTACGCCGATATATTTAATATCATTTGTAATATTCATAATGAATCTCCTAATATAGAATATATATTAATTATACATTATAAAAAGCTTAAAATCAATCAGGTAAATTGAGGTTGTTCTGTGAGTCACAGCAATTTTTATGACCACAGGTTTTGCTATACGGGCAACCGATACATTTTTGTCCTTTTTTCTTTGCCTTATAAATATAATTTGAGGCTACTGCTACAATTATAATAAGAATAGCAATGATAATAAAATTTTCCATAAATTTAAGCCTTTATTCGTATTTTTTTATTGGCTTTAAAGCATAAATAAACTATAACGGCAACCATTATAACTATTGCAATAAAACCTGCTAAGAATCCGTTGCCTAACGTGCCTTTGGTAATAAGTGTGCCTATTTGGTATACAAAAAAGCTTACGGTAAAGCCAACGCCAAGTTGAAGGGCAATGCCACTCCATAGCCACTTAGCACTCTTCATTTCACTACTCATAGCGCCAATAGCCGCAAAGCAAGGGGGAGAAAACAGGTTGAACATAAGATAAGCCAATGCGGCAACAGGACCTATGCCCATTGTAGCCGCAACCTCTGATGCGCCACCCTCAAGCACTAAATCATTAATATTTATGAAGTTGGTAATACCAAAGCAAACCGCCAAGGTGCCTACAACGTTTTCCTTTGCTATAAAGCCTGTGATAGCCGCTGCTGCCATTTCCCACGACAGTATGCCTATAATCGGTATAAGTATGTATGCAAAAGGACCTGCAATAGATGCTAAAATTGAGGCGTCTGCACTGTCTGTCAGTTTAAAATTCCAATTAAAAGACTGCATAATTTGAATTGCAGTATTGCAAAGCAAAATTATTGTTGATGCTTTTACTATGTAAGCCCAACCTCTACCGCACATAGAGGTAAAAGCGCGCCAGAGCGACGGAAGTTTATATTCGGGCATTTCAATAATAAAGTATGATTTCTTAGCGCTGTTGCCTGTGATTTTATTAATGAGTAACGCGCCGAAAAATATTATTACTATTCCTAAAAGATACATAAGCGAGCCTATCCAAGAGGCATCTTTAAAGAAAACACCTGCAAATAAAGCGATTACGGGAAGCTTTGCGCCGCAGGGCATAAATGGCGCGAGCATAGCAGTGGCTCGGCGTTCTCGTTCGTTACGTATGGTACGACAAGCCATTATACCGGGGACAGAACAACCCGTACCTACAACAAAAGCGATAACAGATTTGCCCGAAAGTCCTACCTTTTTGAAAATGGGATCAAGCACAACCGATACCCTTGCCATATAACCGCAATCCTCAAGTAGCGCAATGAGGAAATACATCACCATAACAAGCGGTAAAAAGCCTATAACCGCAATAACGCCGCCGATAACACCGTCAACAAGTAAAGCAGAAATTAAGGGATTGGCGTTTTGGAATAAATTGCTCACCGCATCCTTGCCGGTTTCAAGCAAACCTACAAGGAAATCAGCTATCCAAACACCTGGTCCTGCCTGAGAAATCCAGAAAACAAGATACATAATAACCGCAAAAATCGGGATACCGAGCCAACGGTTAGTGAGGATATCATCAATTTTATCTTGATGATTTTTTTCTTTAGTTAGCACCTTGCGGTTTTCAACCTCTTCTACAATAGCGTTTACAAATTGGAAACGCTTGCGGTCGGATAATTGAACCGAATCCTTATCGGAAAGGTCAACCTCTTCTTGAAAATAAGGCGCGGTTTGGTTTTTACCATATTGTTCAACCGCTTTTTTTACAACCTCTTTAAGACCATTTGCATTAGTTGAAACGGTATCCACAACAGGACAACCTAATTTTTTTGATAGAAGCGCAGTGTCTATTACGGTTTCTTTTTTATAGTTAATATCTGCCTTGTTAAGCGCTACAACAACTGGTATTCCAAGTTCTAAAAGCTGTGTTGTAAAAAACAAACTGCGGCTTAGGTTTGTAGCGTCTACAATATTAATTATAACATCGGGATTTTCGGTTTTAACATAAGCGCTTGTAATGCTTTCTTCGGCGGTGAATGGTGACATTGAATAAGCACCCGGCAAATCAACCGCTATAAGCTCTTTATCAGAATAATAACTCTTTTTAATAGAGTGCTCCTTTTTTTCTACCGTAACGCCTGCCCAGTTGCCAACCTTTTCGTTACTGCCTGTCAGAGCATTGAACATAGTAGTTTTACCGCTATTGGGATTACCCGCTAACGCAATTCTCATTTTAAAAAATCCCCTTTTGAACATTTTGCAGTTAGCCATCGCTAACTGTATTTTAAAAAAAGCAAACAACAAACTATCGGTTTGTTGTTTAAATAATTATTGTTTCGCCTAACTTATTCGGTTATCATTATAGCGTTTGCTAAATTAATATCAATATTATACCTACTGTCTTTAATAGAAATAATAAAGCCGGTGTTTTTGCGAGATACCACAGTAATCGGTTCGCCGCTGTAACAACCTAAGGAAAACAGAAAAGCGTTAAGCTCGTCATCTTCGGTATCAATATTTTTAATAATATATTCTATTCCTTCTGTAGCTTGGCTTAAGTACATATTGTAACTCCTTTAGAATAGTGAGTTAGTCATTGCTAACTCTTTAGTATGTTACCACTTTTCCAAAAATTTGTCAATAGTTTTTTAGCCTTGAAAAAAACTTTTTTCTGTGTTAAAATGTGTTTAACCTTTGAAGGAGGTTTTTAATAATGTCGTTACACGAATCTGCTGAAATGTATCTTGAAACAATTTATCTGCTTTCTGAGAAAACGGGCAGTGTGCGCAGTATAGATGTTGCGGAATATATGGGATATTCAAAGCCAAGTGTGAGCAGAGCGGTAAGTCTTTTGCGTGAGGGCGGTTATCTTTTAATGGCGGAGGATGGATTTTTAACCTTGACCGATAACGGAAAAGAAACTGCTAAAAAAATATTTGAAAGACATACTGTTTTGTCTGACTTTTTAGCCTTTATAGGTGTTGAGGGCGAGGTTGCCGCTAAGGATGCCTGTAAAATAGAACATGTTGTAAGCGACCAAACAATTAAGGCAATAAAAAACTTTTTAGAAAAAAGAATTTGAGTTTAAGAGAGGCAAAAGCCTCTCTTTTTTTGTTCTAAATAGGACAACCGTTTCATATTCTTTAACAGAGGTGAGAATGTGGAACACCAAAAAAATTTTGAAGATGCGCTTTATGGCGTTGGAAATCGGGTAAAAGAAATTTTATTAAAAATACCAATAAAGGTAAAACAAAGCGCAGAGGAAATAAGACTGCGTGAGGGATTGCCGCTTGCATTAACACTATCGGGGGATACGGTTTTTGTAAACAGAAACGGTGAGGTTAGTTTTGATTTAACCGATTCGTTTTATATTGTAGACCGCGAGGATATAAACGAATGCTTTGAAAATTTAACGGGCGGCTCGGTGTATGCCCACGAGGACGAGCTTAAAAACGGTTTTATTATAATGAAAAACGGGTGCAGAGCGGGTGTTTGCGGCAACTTTTCGGCAGAGGGCTTTTTAAGTGAGGTGACATCTGTTAACATAAGGATTTCGCGCGAGATTATAGGTTGTGCCAATGAGATTTTGCGAAATTACAATGGCAGAGGACTTTTAATTGCAGGCCCTGCGGGTTGCGGCAAAACTACTATTTTGCGCGATACTGTAAGGCAGTTGTCACACGGTATTTGCGGTAAGTTTTATAGGGCTTGTGTGATAGATTCAAGAGGCGAGATTTCAGGTGAAAACGCAGACCTTGGAAAAAGCACCGATGTAATACATATAGATGATAAAGCAAAAGGCATTGAAATAGCGCTTAGAACAATGTTCCCCGAGGTGATTGCTTTTGATGAAATTGCAAATACAGAGGAACTTAAAAGG
>JAFYNC010000125.1 GCA_017549905.1 Clostridia bacterium
CCAATTTAGTTACTCCTTTATTGTCAATATATTATCCTAAAAATGCATCGTGAACAGCTGTAACTGCCTTATCAGCTTGTTTTGCGTCAATAAGAACAGAAATCTTGATTTCGCTTGTAGAAATCATCTGAATGTTAATTCCGGCATCTGAGAGCGCTTCAAACATTTTTGAAGCAACACCGGGATTACTTTCCATACCTGCGCCAACGATTGATACTTTGCTGATGGTTTCATCAACGCTTATATCTTCAAAGTTAAGGCTATCCTTGATGGATTCTATAGCTTCAACAGCTTGAGGTTTCTGGTCCTTAGGTACAGTAAAGGTAATATCTTTTGTGCCTTTTCTACCTACAGACTGTAAGATAATATCAACATTAACCTTATATTGTGCTAATTTGTTGAAAATTTTAAATGCAATACCGGGGGTGTCTTCAAGACCAACTATTGAAATTCTTGCTACGTTATTATCCTTTGCAACGCCTTTAATTAATGTTTTTTCCATTTTAACTATCTCCTTTACTATTGTTCCGGGTTTAACCTCAAGACTTGAGAGCACTTCAAGTTCAACGTTATATTTCTTTGCCATTTCAACCGAGCGATTATTAAGAACCTGAGCGCCTAAGGTTGCAAGTTCTAACATTTCGTCATAGGAAATTTCATTCATCTTCTTGGCTGTAGGAACTTTTCTTGGGTCTGCTGAATATACACCGTCAACATCGGTATAAATCTGACAAAGGTCAGCTTTCATAGCAGCTGCAATAGCTACAGCGCTTGTATCTGAACCGCCACGACCTAAAGTAGTTATATCATCATATTTATTAAGACCTTGGAAACCTGCTACAATAACGATATTTTTCTTTGAAATTTCGTTTTTAAGTCTTTCTGTGTCAACGCGTTTAATACGCGCTATTGAGTGATGTGAATCGGTTTGAAAGCCTGCCTGCCAACCGAGTAAGGATTTTACGGGGCAACCTAATGTTTCAATAGCTATCGCAAGAAGTGCAATAGAAATTTGCTCGCCTGCGGAAAGAAGCATATCCATTTCTCTTTTTGAGGCGGTGCCTTTAGGATTAATTTCGAGTGCTTTTTCAATTAGGTCGTCTGTAGTGTCGCCCTGAGCAGAAACAACGACAATGACATCGTTGCCTTTTTTATAATCGTCAATAATTCTGTTTGCTACATTAAATACTCTTTCGGCGTTGGCAACAGAAGAACCACCGAATTTTTTAACTATAAGTGCCATTAAATTTAACCTCCGATAACTTGTAGGGTTTTATAACTGCAATTTTTAAGCTGTTTAAGCTTTGCAGTTGTATTTTTTTCAAAATCAGGCTCGGTTATGAAAACAATTTCGCCGCCATACTGATTTTTAATAAATGAGTTTTCATTTTGAGGGAAAAGGTTTTGAATTTGCTTTTCTATATCGTTATAATCATCAGATTTAACTGATACATAAAGTTTTTGCTTTTCATCAAATCCTTGGTCAACGTAATCGTTTTCGCCCTCACACCAGTCAAGGTATTTTCTGGCTTCAAGGTGTTTAACACAGTCCAAAATATCTGCTACAACTGCACTGGCAGTAGCTTCCTTGCCGGCGCCTTTGCCGTAAAACACAACTTCACCTGTCATATCACCGTTAACCATAACAGCGTTGAATACTCCATTAACATTTGAAAGTATACAATCGCGGCTAACCAATGTAGGTCTTACACTTGCGATAATCTTGCCATTTTGCAGTTTTTTGGTGCGCGCAATAAGCTTTATAACATAACCGAAAGTATCTGCCGATTCAACATCTTTTAATGTAATATTTGTAATTCCTTCGGTTTTAACCTGTTCGGGATAAACGTGCTTTCCAAAAGCTAATGCTGCAAGAATACAAATTTTGCGACAGGCATCGTGACCTTCAATATCGGCTGTGGGGTCTTTTTCTGCATATCCTTTTTCCTGCGCTAATTTTAGTGCATCATTAAAATCCATATTATCCACTATCATTTTATTTAAAATGAAGTTTGTTGTTCCGTTTAAAATACCCGCAACTTCGGTGATTTCGTTAGCGCAAAGACATTGAACCATAGGACGCAAAACCGGAATACCACCGCCAACACTTGCTTCAAATAGGAAGTTCACGTTGTTTTCATTAGCTATTTTAATAAGTTCAGCACCTTTTGCAGCAACCAATTCTTTGTTAGAGGTAACTACACTTTTTCCATTTTCAAGGCACTGTTTTACAAACTCATAAGCAGGGTTTACACCGCCCATTACTTCTGCTACTACTTTAACATCATTATCATTAAGAATTATTTCAAAATCTTTAATGAATTTATCACTATAAGAAAGTCCGTCAAAATCTCTAAGGTCAAGAATATATTTAACATTAACCTCGGTTTTAACTGCTTTCGACATACGGTCGCGGTGATTGATAAGAATTTCAGCTACACCTGAACCTACAACACCATGCCCCATTATTGCAACGTTAACCATTTCTACCTCCTGAATATTCAGTATCTAAACCCTCATAATAAGAATAAAAACTTTTTCATAATATTATAGTATATTTTTCTTATAAAATCAACAAAAAAGTTATTATTATTTAATATATTATAAAAAACTTTGAGGATGGTGTATTTTTTGGTTGAAGAATACAAGAAAAAATTTCTTATAAATGTGTTGTATATTACTACTTTAGGCGCAATTATATATATTGCTTTTAAGTTTTTGTTTTTATATTTTTTGCCTTTTGTTATAGCGGTTTTAATAGCTTATTTAGTGCAAAAGCCTTCAAAAATTATTTGTGAAAAAATAAAATTAAAAAAAGAATTATGTGCTGTTATACTTGCGGTTTTAGGTTATGTTTTTTTAATTGCTGTTTTAGTGTCAATTTGTTATTATCTGCTTGTAATCGCAAGGTCTTTTTTAAATAATTCAGAGTATTTTTTTTCGCAGATAAAAGATTTGTACTCTAAAATACAAGATCGAATACTTGTTTTTTTAAATAGATTATCGCCCGGAATAAATAATACAATATCGCAAGTTTTCGCCGAAACAGTTAATAATCTTGCCGTAAAAATAACTTCAATTTTATCTTCTTTTGCAGCAAATGCGGTGAAAAAGGCGCCATCGTTTTTATTTAGCAGTATTGTGGCTTTAGTCAGCACCTGTTATATCGCAAAGGATTTCAATTTATTGGTAAGATTTTATAAAAATCTTTTTGGCAATAACGTGTATTTTAAAACTCTTAAAATAAAGAAAATTGTTAATAAAAACGTTTTTAAAATTGCTAAGGGTTATCTTATTTTAACCTTAATTACATTTGTTGAGCTTATGTTTGGTTTTTATATGCTTAAAATTAGTCACCCTGCGTTTATAGGGATTTTTGTATCAATAGTAGATTTATTACCTATTTTAGGTACGGGTACTGTATTGATACCTTGGGGTTTAATAGAAATTATGCTCGGAAGTACAAGGGGATTTGGAATAATAATCTTATATGGGGTTGTTATTGTAATAAGAAATTTTGCTGAGCCTAAAATCATAGGAAAACAAATCGGTATTAATCCGCTTTTTACATTGTTTTCAATGTTTGCAGGACTAAAATTAATGGGTTTTTGGGGACTTATACTGTTTCCTATGATACTTATTGTAGTGATAGAATATTATAGAGAAGCATAAATGGCTTGGCAGAAAATAGCCTCTTGCATATTATGTATTAGGTCCGTTATCTATTTAACGGACAGGAGAAAAAATCGGAGTGAACAAAATGCAAGAGTATTTAATTTTTACAGGAACCGTAACGCAAGGTTTAAAGGGTAGAGATATTTTAAGAAAAAAAGGCATTAAAGCAGATGTGCGCAAGGTTTCGGGGAATGAAAAGGGTATAGGTTGCGGTTACGCAATAGTTATAAAGGATAATGTACGATTGGCAGAAGAAATGCTGATGCAAAATGGTATAAAAATTTTGAAAAAAACTAAAAAAGATATTTAAAAGGGCGTTAAATCGCCCTTTTTTTGTGAGGTGGATTTATGATTTATTTTGACAATGCAGCAACAAGCGGTACAAAACCGCAATCAGTTATTGAAGCGGTAACTATGGCACTTAAAAATTATAGCGCAAATCCGGGAAGAAGCGGTCATTATGTATCTGTAAAAGCGGCAGAGGCGGTGTATAAAGTAAGGGAGAAAATAGCCTATTTTTTCAATAGTTCAGGCCCTCAAAACGTGGTTTTCACGCTAAACTGTACACATAGTATAAATTGTGTACTTAAAGGGGTTTTAAACAAAGGAGAGCATGTTGTTGTATCTTC
>JAFYNC010000126.1 GCA_017549905.1 Clostridia bacterium
GCTCACTGGGGAGCTAAGCGCACTGAATCATTCACTTCAACTATTCAGGCAATGTTTATTGATCGTGATGGAATAGTTATAGATGTTATGAATGCTATTAATAATATGCGCGTTCCCGTTCACAGTATAAATGCCCGAGAAATGAAGAACGGAAATAGTATGGTAACGGTTACAGTTAGCGCAGAAAGTGTTGAGCATTTAAGAAGTATTATAGCCAAAATTGAAAAAATTCCGGGCGCTTTTTCTGTAGAAAGGATTAATCAGTAATGAAAGCAGTTATTCAACGTGTTTCAAACGCAAGTGTTGAGGTAGATGGCGAAATTGTAGGAAAATGTGATGAAGGTTTTCTTGTTTTGTTTGGCGCTGCAGAGGGTGATACTGAGGCAGAAGCAGAAATTTTAGCGCGTAAAACCGCAAATCTTAGAATATTTTGCGATGAAAACGATAAAATGAATTTGTCAATACTTGATATCGGCGGGGAAATTTTAGCAATTTCGCAATTCACTCTACTTGCAGATGTTAAAAAAGGTAACAGACCATCTTTTATAAATGCTATGGAGCCGAACTCGGCAAATGATTTATATAAGCTTTATTGCAACAAGCTTCGCGAATTTGGCGTAAAGCACGTTGGTGAGGGAATATTCGGCGCCGATATGAAAGTAAGCTTACTAAATGACGGCCCTGTAACAATAATTTATGATACTGATTTTTGGAAGAAATAAAAATGAAAATTACAACTCTCGATTTAGAAAATACTAATTGTTATTTAATTTCTACCGAAAAATCCGCTATTGTAATTGATCCCGGTTATAAAAGCGGCGAGGTTGAAAAATTTTTAACAGAAAATGCCGATAAAGAAAGATTAATTTTAATCACCCACGCGCATTTTGACCACATTGGTGATGCTAAGCGTTTGCGAGAAATAACAGGCGTCAAAATTGCAATAGGTGAGCTTGACAACCCCGCGCTATCAGATAATGTTGTTAACGAGGGTGCAAACTTTGGTATAGATATTGAGCCTTTTGATGCTAACATACTACTCAATGACGGAGAAGTATTTTCTGTTGGTGACCTTGAAATTAAGGTTTATTTAACGCAGGGACATACTGTTGGCGGTGTTTGTTATTATATAAACGGTAATTTATTTACAGGTGATATTCTTTTTTACAGGGGATTTGGAAACACCTGTTTTCATGGGGGAAGCCGCAGAAAAATTGTCGAGTCTCTAAACTTTTTGTTTAACACTTTCCCGTTAGATACACCTGTATATTCGGGTCACGGAATTGCAACTACAATAGGATCAGAAAAATCATATTACGGAAGATAAAAATGAAACTTTGTTTAATTAACCATTCATTTAAGTATGAACTTGAAAAATTAATACGAATTTTTTTGCCTTTTGAAAAAATTGAGTTTTCAGATTTAAAAGAGGTAACCGATTGTTGCGCTATTACCGAAATTTCTAACGATTTAGCTATAGCAACATTGATTTTAGATAAAAAAAAGGCGGATAGAAGTTATAATATCTCAAATCCTAACGATTTAAAAGAAAGTGAGCTAATATTAGCTACTGCCTTGTTTGATTGTTTTACTGAAATTACAGGTTATGTTTCTCAATGGGGACTTTTAACGGGTGTAAGACCTGCAAAGCTTTATTCACGTTTATGTGAAATTATGGGCGAAAAGGATGCTACTGACTATTTTAAGAATATACTTAAAGTATCTGATAAAAAAATCTCGCTTTGCAAAGAAACACATAAAGGAGAAGAAAGTATTATTTCAAAATCGGGCAATAATTCCTTTAGCCTTTATGTTTCCATACCTTTTTGTCCAACAAGGTGCGCTTATTGTTCATTTGTATCACACTCTGTTGATAAGGCTAAAAAGTTGATACCAGAATATATAAATAAACTTTGCAAGGAAATTGAAATTACCGCTTCTATTGCAAACAAAAACGGTTTAAAGCTTGAAACAGTTTATATTGGTGGTGGCACACCTACCGCTATTTCTGCAGAACAGTTAGCAGAAATTATGACTGCAATTAAGAGCAATTTCGACCTTTCAAATATCCTTGAATATACTGTAGAAGCGGGAAGACCAGATACAGTAACCAAAGATAAATTAAAGGTTATTAAGAATTTAGGCGCTACAAGAATTAGCATTAATCCTCAAACGATGAATGATGATGTTTTAAGTGTAATTGGAAGACGGCACACTGCAGAAGATACTAAACAGGCATTTTTATTAGCGCGTGAATGTGGCCATAATAACATTAATATGGACCTTATTGCAGGTTTACCCAATGACACATTAGATAGCTTTAAAAACACTGTTAATGAAGTTTTAGCGCTTAATCCCGAGAGTGTTACGGTTCATTCTCTTTCAATGAAACGCTCATCAAACCTTAATACTAATGGAATACTACCTGAAATTAATTCAGGACTTATAGCTTCTGATATGGTTGATTATGCGCGTGAAATTTTAAGTGAAAAAGGAATTGTTCCGTATTATATGTACAGACAGAGCAAAACTGTTGGTAATCTTGAAAATGTTGGATATGCTAAAACAGGTTTTGAATGTTTTTATAATGTTTATATTATGGATGAAACGCATACAATACTCGCCTGTGGCGCTTCGGCCGTGACAAAACTACGTGAGCCATGCGGTGACTATATTGAGCGTATTTTTAATTACAAATATCCTTACGAATATATTGATAGATTTGATGAAATAATTTCACGAAAGGACGGAATAGAAAATTTCTATGCTAAATTCGGTGTTAGAGATTAATGAAGCCGCTAAAAATCCGCAAAAACTTATAGAAATTTCTGAAAAAAGATATATTGATGAGGTTTTTTCTGCCGCAAAGAAAATAGCCGACGATGATCGCATAAAAATAGTATCATTAGCAGGACCATCTGGCTCAGGAAAAACCACAACAGCACATATTTTATGCAAACGTTTAGAAGAATTAGGTGAAAAAACAATAGTAGTTTCTCTTGATGATTTTTATCTGCCTTACGATAAATTGCCAATTTTAGAGAACGGCTCAAGAGATGTGGAATCTGTTAATTCACTTAACATTCCGCTTATTAAAAAGTCTTTTTTGGAAATCATTTCTACAGGTAAAACAATGCTGCCGCGTTATGATTTTGCCAATAAATCAAGTATTTTAGAGGATAGACCTGCCGATATTGGCGAAAGAGGTATTATTATTGTCGAGGGTCTGCACGCTCTTAATCCGCTTATTACGGACTTGGTTTCTAGAGAAAATATATTTAAAATGTATATAAGTGTTAACTGCTCAATTGAGGACGCTTTTGGTGAACAACTGCTTTCAAGCCGACAATTAAGGCTTGTTAGACGTTCACTTCGTGATAATATTTTCAGAGGTAGTTCAATAAATGATACGCTAAACTTTTGGAATGGTGTTGTTGAGGGCGAAAGAAAGTACCTTTATTGCTTTAAAAATACCGCTGATGTTTTGATTAAAACTTTACACCCTTATGAGCCTTGTATTTACCGCGATGATTTTTTAAAACTTAAAGAACAGGTAAATCCTGATATTTTTGGATATGAATACTTTTTAAGAACTGCGGCGGCTATCGAAAAATTTGTGCCGCTAAACCCTCGAATTGTTCCCGATAATTCTTTAATCAGAGAATTTATCGGTGATATAAAATAAATATTATAGAAAAGGTGACAATTATGGATTTTTTAGACAATGCAATTGATAAGGCACGTGAAATATTCGACGTAGCAAGTAAAAAAACTACTGAGGTGGTAACTACACAAAAACAAAAATTTGATGTTTCTTCAATTGAAAATAAGCGCAGCAAGGACTTTCAAAAACTGGGCGAAATTTATTATGAACAGATAAAAGATACCCAAATTGAAAACGAAGAAATTAAAATTTTAGTTGAAGAAATTGCAATTAAAAATCAAAAAATCGATGAATTAAATGAAGAAATTAATAATGCAAAAAATAAAAGAATTTGTCCTGTTTGCTCAGCTTCAATAGACAAAAATTCAGTATTTTGCAGTTTTTGCGGAGCAAAACTTGATATTGACGGTGAATAAAATGGAAAATTTAAAGATTGGTATTGTTGTTGCCGACAATGACGAATACAAACCCCTTGCCGACATTATTGAAAACGGTAATTTTGAAAATTATTCTTTTTTAAAAAGAATAGGTCATAAATTTTATATTGAAACCGAAAACGGTAGGGCAGAGGTTGTATCGATTCTTTCGGGTATTGGCAAGGTCAATGCTACCGCGGCGGCTATGCATCTTGTTGATATTGGTTGCAACTGTTTGCTTAACTTTGGTTTATCAGGTGGTATTAGCGGTGTAAGACGAAATGATTTATGTTTTACCGACCGCTTTTTAGAGCATGACTTTGACCTTAGCGGCATTGGGTACAAGCCTTGCGAAAAGCCTTCTCAAAAATATATTTATGATGCAAATAAGGAACTCTTAAATATAGCAAAATCGGTAATTCCAAATGCTAAAATAGGCACTGCTGTATCAGGGGACAAGTTTATTTGTGACGCTAAAACGCGCGATTTCTTTAAAGAGGAATTTAATGCAATGTCTTGTGATATGGAAACGGCGGCAATTGCTTACATAGCTGATTTTTCCGATGTTCCGCTTTTGTGCCTTCGCCGAATTTCAGATGATGCGGGCGATGATGCGCTTGAAACATATCGCGAAATGAATACATCTGGAGAGACTGTGTTAGCGGATTATATTATTGAAATAATTAAAGCTATTATTGAAAGTTATAATTATGAAAAATAAAAAACAATCGTTAATTGAGGGCTCTTATATATTGCTGTTCACAGCAATAATCACTAAAATTATAGGCGCAGTATTTAAAATTCCGCTTTCTTCGAACTACTGTTTAGGTGACTTAGGTTTTGGCTATTTTTCTGCTGCTTATGACCTATATTTACCTATATCAACGCTTACAATTTCTGGATTTCCTGTTGCGATTTCGAGAATTATTGCTGATTATGTTGCAAACAGAAAGCAAGAAGAAATTAAAAGTGTTCTTAAAACTTCTAAAAAAATATTACTCATTGTAAGCATAGCCGAATTTATTTTAATTTCTGCTTTAATTTATCCGATTTCTAAGTTTACAGATAGTTCGGGACAGGGGATATATTGTTTATTAGCGGTGTTACCATCGGTATTTATATCTTCAATACTTTCTTTATATCGTGGGTATTTTGAGGGGTTATCCCAAATGAAGCCGGCTGCTGTTTCAAACATTGTTGAAGCGCTTGGCAAACTGATTTTGGGATTTTCTTTTGCTTTTTTGATTATAAAATTCACAAATAATGTAGCTTTTGCGGCTGCAGGCGCTTTGTTAGGAATTAATATTGGTTTATTAATATCTCTGCTTTATATTTATGTTAAATACCGTATTTCAAGCAAGGAATTTTCTAATAACAATTATAAAACAAATATAAATTTAACCAAATCTATTATCATAGTAGTTTTACCTGTAGCTTTAGCATCTCTTGGCACAAGTTTTGTTGCTTTAATTGATTCTTTAACCGTAAGAGTGCAGTTATCAATGCTGATTAATGATTTTGAAGGTTTTTACAAATCATTGATAGATGAATTAAATTTAACTTCTTCTGAGCTGCCCACTGTCTTATATGGTATTAAAAGCAAGGCTTTTACGCTTTTTAATTTAGTTCTTACACTAACAACCGCTTTAGGTATTAGCGTTGTGCCGACAATTACTGAGTGTAAAGTTCATAACGATAATATTGCTTTAATAAATAATTCCAATTCTTCTTTAAAACTTACAACTCTTATATGTTTCCCTATTGCATTAGGTTTTGTGTTTGTTGGCAATAATATTATGACTTTTTTGTTTGGCAATTCTGCTTACTCGTTTATAGGCGGTAAAATGCTACTTATATATGGATTAGCCGCGGTATTTGCGGGTGTTTCAATAGTTTTAAGTAACATTCTGCAGGGAATAGGTAGCTTTAAAACGGTATTTTTAAATATTTCTTTTGGAATTATTCTTAAAGTAATTTTTAATATTTTATTTACAAGTGTCAGCAAATTTAATATTTACGGATGCTGTTATTCAACATTAATTTGTTATTTTGTGATTTGTTGCTTACACGTAATTTCCTTTTATAAAAATACAGGCACATTACCAATTGCTAATATCTTTATTAAACCTTTTTTTGCTTCAACAATTTGCGGATTAACAGCTTTTATTATTTGTAATATTTCAGAAAGTAAGATGTTATTTTTATGCGCAATAGTGTCTGCTGCTATAATTTATTTTCTGTGTTTATTAATATTAAAATTCTTTACGTTTCAAGATATGCAGAGCATTCCTTTTGTTAATAAAATATATAATATGTGCAAAAACACAAAAAAATAATGTATTTTTGTAAAAAAAATCAACTTTTTTTATTTTTTCTTCCAATTTTTTAAAAAAATTATAAAAAATATTGATTTTGACTTAAAAATATGTTAAAAATAAATAGCAAGCATTTAATTCAATACTTGTAATGAGTATGTTAAAAATTTATTTGGAGGTTCTTAAAATGAACAAGACAGAATTAATCGCAATCATCGCTGAAAAAGCAGAAATTTCTAAGAAAGATGCTGATAAAGCTCTTGCAGCTTTTGTTGACACTGTTGCTGATTCACTTAAGAAGGGTGACAAAATTCAACTCGTAGGTTTCGGTACATTTGAAACTCGCGAACGCGCAGCAAGAACCGGCATCAATCCTCAGACCGGCAAAAAGATCGAAATTGCTGCTTCTAAGAATCCTGTTTTCAAAGCTGGTAAGGCTCTTAAAGACGCTGTAAAATAATTTTACACGTTTTGTTTGCCGTCCTAATAAGGACGGCATTTTTTATAGGTGAAATTATGAGATTAGATAAATATTTAAAGGTTTCAAGAATTATTAAAAGGCGCACCGTCGCAAATGAAGCTTGCGATGCAGGAAGAGTAATTGTTAATTCTAAACCCGCGCGCGCCTCTTATGATGTTAAAATAGGGGATATCATTGAAATTGCATTCGGTACGCGAATGTTTAAAGCAGAAGTTTTATCTGTTAAAGAAACTGTTAAAAAAGATGATGCTTCATTACTTTATAAAATTATAGAATAACTAACACACTCCAAAAATATATTTTATTGTAGATTATTTGCAATAAATATTCTTGGAGTGTTTGTTTTGGAA
>JAFYNC010000013.1 GCA_017549905.1 Clostridia bacterium
CAATTACAACAGAGGCATTAAAGGCTTCGGGTATAGATTCTAATGCCGATATTAAGTCGCAAAAAAATTCAGCCGATGTAAAACCAGAGTCTAAAAGCGAAACACTTTCAAAATATGGCACCGATTTGACCGAACAGGCTAAAAAGGGAAATCTTGACCCATGTATTGGTAGACAGAATGAAATTGAGCGAGTTATTCAAATTCTTTGCCGAAGAACTAAAAATAACCCTTGCCTTATCGGAGAGCCGGGTGTGGGCAAAACTGCAGTAATAGAGGGCTTGGCGCAAAAAATAGTTGCGGGCACAGTTCCCGATATTCTAAAAAACAAAAGACTTTTCACCCTTAACCTTACAAGTATGGTTGCGGGCACTAAATACCGCGGTGATTTTGAGGAAAGAATAAAATCTGTTATTGATGAAGTTACAAACTCAAAAGATATAATTTTATTTATCGACGAGGTGCACACTATTATAGGCGCAGGCTCTGCCGAGGGTGCTACCGATGCGGCAAATATTTTAAAGCCTTCGTTAGCGCGAGGTGAGTTTCAACTTATTGGCGCTACCACAATATCAGAATATCGCAAAAATATTGAAAAGGATTCTGCGCTTGAACGCAGATTTCAACCTGTTAATGTGGGCGAGCCTTCCGAAGATGATGCATTGTTAATTTTAAAGGGCCTCAGAGATAAATACGAGGCGCACCATAAGGTTACAATTACTGAAGAGGCTTTAGAGGCTGCGGTAAAGCTTTCGGCAAGATATATAAGCGATAGATTTTTGCCCGATAAAGCCATAGACCTTATTGACGAGGCGGCTTCAAGGGTTAGAATTAAGGCTTCAGATGTAACACCCGAAATTTTAAGTTTAGAGGAAAAAATTGCAGATTTAGAGGAAGAAAAAAATGAGGCAATAAATTCTCAAAATTTCGAACTTGCGGCAACGCTTCGCGATAAAGAGAATGAACTTAAAAACCGTTTCAGAGAAGAAAAGGAACGGTTGGAGGATAAAAATACTCATTCTATAGGAGAGGTTAGCGCTGAGGATATTGCCGAAATAGTGTCGGGATGGACAGGAGTGCCGGTTTCGCAATTAACCAAAGAGGAAAGTGAAAGATTATTAAATCTTGAAAAAGAGCTGCACGAAAGAATTATAGGTCAAAACGAGGCGGTAACTGCTATCGCTAAGGCTATAAGACGCGGTAGGGTGGGACTTAAAGACCCTAAACGTCCAATAGGGTCGTTTATATTCTCAGGTCCTACCGGTGTTGGTAAAACCGAACTTTGCAAAGCTTTGGCAGAGTCGATGTTTGGCAGCGAGAATATGATGATAAGACTCGATATGTCGGAATATATGGAAAAGCATACGGTATCTCGTCTTGTTGGCTCACCTCCGGGATATGTTGGCTTTGAAGAGGGTGGACAGTTAACCGAAAAGGTGAGAAGAAACCCGTATTCTGTAGTGTTGTTTGATGAAATTGAAAAGGCACACCCCGATGTATTTAATATGCTGTTGCAAATACTTGAAGACGGTATTTTAACCGATTCACAAGGCAGAAAGGTTGATTTTAAAAACACAGTAATTATTATGACATCAAATGTGGGTGCACGTAAGCTTACAGATAAAAAGGTTAGCTTTGGGTTTATAGAGGATAGCTCTTCCCAAAATCAAAATGTTAAGGAGTCTGTTTTAACTGAGCTTAAAAACACCTTTAGACCTGAGTTTATAAATAGAATTGATGACATTATTGTTTTCACAAAGTTAACTAAAACAGAAATTGAAGAAATTGCAGAAAAAATGCTTTTAAATCTTGCTAAAAGACTTGAAAATTTGAATATCACACTCGAATTTGAAGAAAGCGTAAAGCAAGCATTAGCCCAAAAGGGTTTTGACGATGTTTACGGGGCAAGGCCGCTTCGCCGTGAAATACAAAGCAAAATAGAAGATAAGTTAAGCGAAAAGATACTCGACGGAACTATTAAAAACGGTGATAAAGCAGTTTGCAAATTTGCTGACGGCGAGTTTATATTTGAAAATTAATTAAATCCCACTCTTCTGAGTGGGATTTTTGCTATAAAAATTTTCTTATATCAATTGCTAATTTTTCTTCAAGGTTTATAAGTCTTTTTGCAATATCCTTAGAAACCTCGTCTGCAGCCTTATACTGATTAAGATACTTGTTAAGCGACTTTACGCCCATATTGCAGCCGTCAGTAATAAGGTCGGCAATTGTTGTATCCGATTCTTTCATATTTAGTTTCATATTGGTTTTAAACCATGACATTCCCTTGGCTATGGGGTTGGGATTTTTTCCTTCGTCGTGGTATTTGTCGAGTAAGCCGTCAATCTCTCTTTTAAGTGATTCGTGCTCGTCTTTGCAGGTGTTCAAAAGTTTCAAAAATTCTGTATCATCAACATATTCAAGAATATCATCTATTGATGATACACCCATTTTAACACCTGCATCACATTCGCGGAGCAAAAATACTGTATCTTTTTCAATCATATAAAACACACCTTTCATAAGTAGTTTGCGCAGGTGTTATTAAAATATTAAAACCTCGGTTAAGAAACCGAGGTTTTGTTGTTATATTACTTTGCTTAAAAAGTCTTTTAAACGTGGACTTTTTGGGTTTGTGAAAACTTCTTCTGGAGTGCCTTGCTCCATAATAACACCCTCATCAATAAAGAGTATTCGGTCGGCAACCTCTTTAGCAAAGCCCATTTCGTGAGTAACAACTGCCATTGTCATGCCATCACTCGCGAGTGATTTCATAACCTCTAAAACTTCTCCAACCATTTCAGGATCAAGAGCAGAGGTAGGCTCATCAAAAAGCATTACTTCAGGTTGCATACAAAGAGCACGAACAATAGCAACTCTTTGCTTTTGGCCGCCTGAAAGCTGACTTGGGTAGGAATCTGCTCTGTCAGCAAGACCAACCTTTTCAAGTAATTCTAATGCGCGTTTTTCAGCATCTTCCTTGGATTTGCCGAGGAGAGTCACAGGAGCAACCGTCATGTTGCGGAGAATGGTCATATTGGGGAAAAGATTGAAGTGCTGGAAAACCATCCCCACCTGCTGGCGGTATTTGTTGATATTGAGCTTGCCCACATCGTCGCCTTTGAAGAAGATCTGCCCGCCGTCGGGCTTTTCCAACAGATTCAG
>JAFYNC010000127.1 GCA_017549905.1 Clostridia bacterium
GAGCTGATTGTGTATGGTTTTCAGATATGTATGCGACAATTTCTTTCCACCACTACTCGTTGCTTTACGCATCTCGTTCTGCCAAGCGATAATGTCTTTGGCGGCAATATCGCAAAGGCGCCGCTTTGAAAAATACGGCAAAATCTTTTCTTTGATGATATGCTCTTTTGTGAGCCAAGTATTTTCTTTCAAACTTGGACGCACATCTTTTTCGTAAAGTTCTACGAAAACCTTGAAATTCATCGTCACATCGGCTTTTTTCTGCATTAAGAATTCTCGTTCCCATTCAAGAGCTTCGTGTTTGGTGGCGAATCCTCGTTTGAATTTTTGTTTCTTTTCGCCCCGCCAATCTATATAGCGGAACTGAACAAACCACGTACCGTTGTCCTTGTTCTTAAATGCTGCCATTCAAATCACTTCCTTTCTTCGATTTTTCTTGTTGAATAGAAATTTTCATAAAAGAACTTACGGTCGATTCTGCCTTTCATAGTAATGCATCCGGTTTTCTTAAGTTCTTTATTAAATTGTCTTATGATTTTATAAGCGTATGACACAGAAACACCCATTACTTCAGCGACTTCCTCAACTCGCATAAATAAATCTGCTGCCATGATATAACCTCCTTTCCTTTAAATTTCTTTTCGCCGTTCTACCCGATGTTGTTCCTACCCCTGCCTTTTTCAGCGGCGTCGTTTCGCTCACTCCATTTGGAGGTCGTGGCAAAATCATATCCCCATACGGACGGTCATTCAGTTGTTATATTCCAAACGTTCCCTAAGATAGGCAACGAGATGGACAAAAAGTTGACTTTGGGGGTTTAAAAAATTTATCCCCTCAAGTGGTAGCCATCGAGAACGCCAAAAAAACAACCCCTCAAGCAAAAATTTTTAATTTGTTTACAAATTCGGCGTTTTGATGCCCTCCACTTAATGTCAAAAATTTTAAAAAATATGCATAGTTTGCGAAAAGAATTTTTACCCCTCACTTATTAACTGCCGAAATTTTTATGTAATCGGCGAAAAATTTTGTCTCTCACTAATCAGTTGCCGAAAAATTCTGAAAATTTCCAAAATCTTTTTTATCCCTCAATTGGTAGGCATCGAAAACATCCTTTTGTTCGGGTTTTTGCTAAAAATTTTTTACTCCCTCACTAATCAGTTGGGAACTTTTTTCTCAAAAATTCGAAATTATTTTTTATCCCCTCAAGTGGTAGGCAACGAAAAGAGCCAAAACTAAACATGTAATCGAAAAAATTCCCTCTAATAGGTAGGCATCGAGAAGTGCCATTTTTTAAACCAAAACAAAATTTTTATCTCTCCACCCTTATAGAACACAAAAAAATCAATTTCGAGCCAAAGTTTTTACTTCCTCACTAATCAGTTGGGAACTTTTTTCTCGAAAAGGCGAAATTATTTTTTTATCCTCTCAAGTGGTAGGCATCGAGAAGGGGCAAAAGTTGAGTTATTTTCGAGAAAATTTTAAAAACATTGACGACACTAAACAAATTTGCTATACTTAATACAGAGTTTAACAATGAGGTGCTCATTATGGCGATTAGCGAACGAATTCGATTTTTTAGAAATTCAAGTGGAATGACTTTAAAATATCTCGGTATTAAAGTGGGATTTCCGGAAAAGACGGCAGACATTCGTATGGCTCAGTATGAGTCGGGTTCACGCACTCCAAAAGCCGAATTAACCCGTGACCTTGCAGAGGCTTTTGGAGTATCAACAGATGCTTTAACTGTGCCGAATATAGATAGCTACAACGGATTGATGCATACGTTATTTGCTCTTGAGGATATGTATGGAATCAAAATCACCGAAATAGATGGCGAACCCTGTCTGCATTTGGATAAGGATACCGGTGCAAATTACATTACAATGTTTGAAATGCTATCTGCTTGGAAAGAGCAAGCCCAAAAACTGAAATGCGGCGAAATTACAAAAAGCGAATACGATGATTGGCGTTATAATTACCCAATCAAGAAAAAATAGGCAAAAGAAAAAGGCGTTACCGATTACAAAAATCAGTAACGCCTTTGCGTTTAAGATAATCTATTACCAAGCCACTCGGACCTTTTTGGAATAAAGATGTTTCTAAGTTGGTTATCATTTTGCTATCAAATCTTTAATTTAGCTCTCACAAGTCCGCATAAACAAAGGGTTTGTCGGGGCTTCAAAATTATTCAAATTCTTAAGATGAAAAAGTGCATTAAATAATTTTGTTTAAGCGCTTTGCTACAATTTAATAGCTTTTTCCGTAGATTATCCTATTTACATAGGGTGTTCTGATTTTTGCTATCATTTTGCTATCAACAGTCGCTATCAAATTTTTAGAATGATATAGACTGAAAATAAGCATAAGAAAAGCGTTACTGACTACAAAAATCAGTAACGCTTTTTGCATTTAAGATAATCTACTTGCAAACCGTTTGGACTTTTTAGAATAAAGTCGTTTTGTGGTCTGCTATCATTTTGCTATCAAATCGCCTTTTGAAATCGCGTAAACCTGCATAAATACTGGGTTTTTAACAACCTCAAAATTATTCCCACTCGATTGTGCCGACGGGCTTGGGCGTAAGGTCCATAAGGACGCGGTTTATACCGTCTACCTCGGAAGTTATTCTATTTGTGATTTTATGA
>JAFYNC010000128.1 GCA_017549905.1 Clostridia bacterium
CAACCCACGCGGCAGGTGTTGTTATTTCTGATAGACCTGTGTCTGAATATGTTCCGCTTTCGGTTAATGATGAGGCGGTAGTGACACAATATACTATGACCTCTTTAGAAGAATTAGGACTTCTTAAAATGGATTTTTTGGGGCTTCGCAACCTTACTGTTATTGAGGATACCCAAAATTTTATAAGAAGAGAAAATCCCAATTTTGATATAGAAAAAATACCGCTTGACGATGAGAAAACTTATTCTTTAATGGGCAAAGGTCTTACAGACGGTGTGTTTCAGTTTGAGTCTGACGGTATGAAGAATGTGCTTCGTCAATTTGGTCCGTCAAGTATCGAAGATTTAACCGCTATACTTTCGCTTTACAGACCTGGGCCTATGGATTCTATTCCAAAATATATCCACAACAGACATAATCCACAGGATATTGTTTATGAAACGCCGCTTTTAAAGCCTATTCTTGATGTAACCTATGGCTGTATTGTTTATCAAGAACAGGTAATGCAGGTGTTTAGAGCTTTGGCGGGCTATTCATTAGGCAGAGCGGATATAGTTCGCAGAGCTATGGCTAAGAAAAAGCATGATGTTATGCGCAGGGAACGCGAATTTTTCCTTTATGGCGAAAAGGATAATGACGGTAATATTATTACCGAAGGCGCTATTTCAAGAGGTGTTTCTAAAGAGGCGGCAGAAAGAATTTTCGATGATATGTCAAGCTTTAGTTCTTATGCTTTTAATAAGGCACACGCGGCGGCATATTCTTTTGTGGCATATAGAACAGCGTATCTTAAATGTCATTATCCGTCAGAGTATTTTTCGGCGCTCATGACAAGTATGATGGATTCTTTTTCAAAAATATCGCAATATACTGCCGAATGTAAGAAAAATGGTATCAAGGTATTACCACCGTCGGTAAATAAGAGCGAGAGCGGTTTCACACCTGACGGCAAAAATATTCGTTTTGGTCTTTCTGCTGTTAAGAATCTTGGCATAGGCCTTATTGAAAAACTTATAGCAGAAAGAAAATTAAACGGCGAATATACTTCTATGTATGATTTTTGCCTTAGAAACTATTCGCGCGAATTTAACCGAAAGGCGCTTGAAGGACTTATTAAGAGCGGTGCGCTTGACGGTTTAGAGGATAACCGTCGTCAAATGCTGTATAATATAGAGGGCGTCATATCCGCGGTTGAAAATGAGAAACGATTCTCGGGTGACGGTCAGCTTAATTTGTTTGAAGAAATGGGTGCGCCGCAAGGCTTTGTTCCTCAGAAAATGGAAGAAATGGATGAAGCCTTAAAATTAGAACTCGAAAAGGAAGCCACAGGTCTTTACCTTTCGGGACATCCGATGGAGAAATATGTAACATTCGTTAAAAATGCGGGTTATACTACAATAGCAGATATTGTATCGAATAAGGTCTCAGATTCTAAAAGAATTATTGTTGCAGGAATTTTAAGCGGACTTAAAGTTCGTCAGCTTAAAAACAATAATCTGCTTGCAACTGTGACTATAGAGGATATTACCGCCTCAATAGGCGTTACAGTATTTGCCAAAACTTATGCAGAATATAAGCATTTGCTTTCTTCAAAGTCCCCCGTTATTCTCACGGGCAGGGTTTCTGAAAGGGAAGATAGGGATACCGAAATTATCTGTGAAAAAATAGAGGCTATTCCTGAAAATGTGGCAAATGTTACGGCTAATAAGATACCAAAAGGTCTTTATTTGAAAATGAAAAACATTGATGGACCGCTTATTGAAGAGGTAAAACAGTTACTTTTGCAAAATAAGGGAGATAATGCGGTTTATATTTACTGTACCGATACAAAGAAAAAACTTGAGGCACCAAAAAATCTTTGGATTAGCGAAAATGAAAGCTTGATTGATGCTTTAACACAACTGTTGGGTGCGGAAAATGTGAAATTTGTCAAATAAAGTATTGAAAAAAAGTTGATTATGATATATACTAATTTCTAATTGGATTAATTGTTATTTGGAGTTGAAATATAAATGAAAACTATAGGTGTATTAACAAGTGGCGGTGACGCGCCCGGTATGAACGCTGCTGTTCGTTCAGTTGTCAGAACAGCTATTTCCTTGGGAATGAATGTTAAGGGAATAAGACGTGGATATAACGGTCTCATTGAAGGCGATATTTTTGATTTGGATGTACGCTCTGTATCAGATATTATTCATAGAGGCGGCACAGTTCTTTATACTGCAAGAAGTCCCCTTTTCAAAACCGAAGAGGGTATGGTTGCTGCAATGGAAAACTGCAAAAAACATGGTATTGAGGGTATAGTAGTAATCGGTGGCGACGGTTCTTATAGAGGCGCTCGTGATTTATCATTGCGTGGAATTCCTTGTGTTGGAATACCCGGTACTATTGATAATGATATTTCTTCAACAGAATATACAATCGGCTTTGATACCGCTATGAATACTGCTATGGAAATGGTTGATAAAATTCGTGATACTGCTCAGTCACACGATCGTTGCAGCGTTGTTGAGGTAATGGGTAGGAGAGCAGGTTTCTTGGCGCTTCAGTGCGGAATTGCAGTTGGAGCTACAGCTATATTAGTGCCCGAGGTTGAATTTGACCTTAACGATGTTATTGCAAGAATTAAACTTTCTCAGAAAACAGGTAAAAAACACTTTATTATCGTAGTTGCTGAAGGTGTGGGCGGAGTAGAGGATATTGCTAAGAAAATAGAAGAGGCTACCGAAATTGAAACAAGAGCTACAATTTTAGGCCATGTTCAGCGCGGAGGCAGACCTACTGTTCGTGACCGCGTTTATGCAACACGTTTTGGTTATGCCGCAGTGCAGTTGCTTAATAAGGGAATAGGCAACCGTGTTGTTGGCATGAATCACGGACAGATTGTCGATTATGATATTTATGAGGCTCTCAATATGAAAAAGCCTTTTGATACCGAAATGTTTGAGGTTGCTAATACAACCGCTATCTGATTTTAAAGGGCCGATAATTTATCGGCTCTTAATTTTATCAAAGAGGTAAGCGAATGACTGAAAAGGTGCTTGTTGGTATGAGCGGAGGTGTTGATTCCTCTGTTACAGCGAAACTTTTAATTGATATGGGATACACTGTAGCTGGAATGACACTGACTCTCTGCGAAAATGATAATGAGAACAGTATAAGAGATGCAAAGTCTGTTTGTGACAAATTAGGTATTGAGCATTATGTTTTTGACCTTAGAAAAGAGTTTCAAGATTTTGTTATAAAAGATTTTATAGAAGAATATAAAAACGGAAATACACCGAATCCTTGCATTGTTTGCAATAAATATATAAAGTTTGGGGCAATGCTTAAAAAGGCTGACGATTTAGGTTTTGATAAAATAGCTACTGGCCATTATGCAAGAATTTGCTATGAAAATGATAGATATATTCTTAAAAAAGCAAAGGATTTAGCTAAAGATCAGTCTTATGTTCTTTATAATTTAACGGGTGAAAAGTTGTCAAAGGTTTTATTTCCGCTCGGTGACTATACAAAAAGCGAAATAAGAGAAATTGCAGTAGAAAACGGGTTTGTTAATGCCGACCGCCCTGATAGTCAGGATATTTGCTTTGTGCCGGATGGTGATTATGCTTCGTTTATTGAAAAAAAAGATAATTTTGTATCTCAAAAAGGCGAATATGTTGATATAAACGGCAAGGTTTTAGGTATGCACAATGGTGTTATTCACTACACCTTAGGTCAAAGAAAGGGCCTTGGAATTGCTCTTGGCAAGCCACAGTTTGTAATAGATAAAAATCCATACACAAACAGAGTTATTCTGGGTGATGAAGAGCATCTGTTTAAAACTGCGGTTAGGGTTAAGAATGTGAATTTTATTCCTTTTGAAAGTCTAAACGGCGAAATGCAGGTATTTACAAAGTTAAGATACCGCCATAATGCCGCAGAATCTAAGATAAAAACACTTGAAAACGGGGATATAGAAATAATATTCAAAGAGCCTCAAAGGGCGGCAAGTCCGGGACAGTCGGCTGTGTTTTATGACGGAGACATCGTTGTTGGCGGCGGAATTATAATTTAATGCGGAATTAAAGAAATACCTTGAACATATTATTTACAAGTAATATGTTCGAGGTGTTTTATTTTGAAGAAAATTATTTGTTTTATTCTTATTATTGGTATTTTAGCGGTATTTCCTGTATCAGCCGCCGAAAAAACGGTGTCAAGTGAGTGTTCGGTAGATGACATAAATGTTCCTATAGAAGCAGAAGAGGCTAATGCCGCAATAGGACAGACACTTGATATCAAGGCAAAATCTTGCATTCTTATGGAGCCTAATACCTGTAAAATTTTATATGAATCCAATGCTGATGAAAAGCTTTCTCCTGCGTCGATAACTAAAATTATGCCGCTTTTACTTGTTATGGAGGCAATAGAACGCAAAGATATTTCGCTTGAAACGGTGGTTACCGCAAGTGAACACGCTTGCAGTATGGGTGGTTCGCAAATTTGGTTAGAGCCTGGTGAAAGTATGACGGTTGATGAACTTTTAAAGGCTACGGTTATAGCCTCGGCAAACGATGCTTGTGTGGCTTTAGGCGAACTTATAGCAGGTAGTGAGGAAGGGTTTGTGGCTCTTATGAATGAGAGAGCAAAGCAACTCGGTATGAATAATACAACCTTCATAAATTGCACAGGTCTTGACGCTGAAGGGCATTTGACTACCGCACACGATGTTGCTATTATGTCAAGCGAACTTATAAAACACGATTTAATTAAAAATTATTCAACCGTTTGGATGGATTCATTGCGCGACGGACAAAGTGAACTTGTGAATACAAATAAACTTGTAAGGTTTTATGAGGGTACAACAGGTCTTAAAACAGGTACTACAAGTATTGCTAAATACTGTCTTTCTGCAACGGCAGTAAGACACGGACTTGAACTTGTAGCAGTAGTTCTTGCGGGCGAAACAAGTAACGACCGTTTTGCAGGTGCTAAAAAACTGCTTGATTATGGTTTTGCAAACTATACTTTTACCACAGTCGAACCTGAACTAAAGGAAAAGGAAATCGATGTTTTAAAGGGTGTAAAGAAAAAAGTTGGTGTTGCGGCAGACGGCGGTGTTGATGTTTTGCTTACAAAAAAAGAAAGTGCAGAAATTTCTAAAACTTGCGAATGGAACAAAAATATTGAAGCACCAATCAAAAAAGGTGATATTTTGGGATATGTAAATGTTTATAACGGAGAAAATGAGATAGGAAAAATCGAAATTAAAGCAACCGAGGATGTGAAAAAAATGAATATTTTTGTTGCGTTTGGCTGGATTTTGAACGAAATTTTTAAATTGTAAAAACTTTTAATGAATATATTGTAATTTGACTTGAAAAAAGAAAAAAATTAGTGTACAATAGACGTAGAAGTTATACGGAGGTATAAAAATGTCAATTAGTTTTAATTATTCATATGCAAAAGACTTTATAAGAGAGAATGACCTTAAGGGTTTAGAGGCTCAGGTTTTATCTGCTCACGACACCGTTAATAATAGAGACGGTCTCGGAAACGACTTTTTGGGTTGGGTATCTCTTCCTTATGATTATGATAAGGAAGAATTCGCAAGAATTAAAAAAGCAGCCGAAAAAATCCGCAAGGATACAGATGTTCTTATAGTTATTGGTATCGGTGGTTCATATTTAGGCGCACGTGCCGCTATCGAATTTTTGAAGGGACCTTATTACAACAATCTTCGCGACGGCGCGCCTGAAATATATTTTGCAGGTAATAGCATAAGTGGTGCCGCTTTAGCAGACACATTAAAACTTTGCGAAGGTAAACGAGTATCTGTTAACATTATTTCAAAATCAGGTACTACTACCGAGCCTGCAGTAGCTTTCAGAGTGTTCCGCAAATATTTAGAAGAGCAATATGGCGAAAAAGAAGCTGCAGAGCGTATTTACTGCACAACTGACAAGGTAAGAGGAACACTTAAAGCAATAGCAGATGAAAAGGGTTACGAATGCTTTGTAGTGCCCGATGATGTAGGCGGAAGATTTTCTGTTCTCACAGCTGTGGGATTACTTCCTATCGCAGCTGCAGGTGCAGATATTGACGCTTTAATGAAAGGTGCTCAAATTGCTGCTGAAAAGTACAATAAAAAAGATGTTTACGCTAATGACTGCTATTTATATGCAGCGCTAAGAAATGCGTTTTATCGCAAGGGCAAATCGGTTGAATTATTAGTTACTTATGAGCCAAGATTCACTATGATGTCTGAATGGTTCAAGCAGTTGTTCGGCGAGAGTGAAGGTAAGGATAATAAGGGATTATTCCCGGCATCTGTTACATTCTCTACCGACCTTCATTCTATGGGACAGTTCGTTCAGGACGGCAGCCGTTTAATGTTTGAAACTGTAGTAACATTTGGCGAAAGCGACAAAGATGTTGTTATTGAAAAAGAGGAAAACGACGGCGACGGTCTTAATTTCCTTGCAGGCAAAACAATGTCATTTGTAAACGAAAAAGCTTTTGAAGGCACTGTTCTCGCTCATACTGATGGCGGCGTGCCTAACCTTGTAATTAACATAGATAAACCTGATGAAGAAAATTTAGGCGAACTTATTTATTTCTTTGAAAAGGCTTGTGCTGTTTCGGGCTATATGTTAGGTGTAAATCCTTTCGACC
>JAFYNC010000129.1 GCA_017549905.1 Clostridia bacterium
AATACCATAAGTATTAACCTCGCGTGAGCCCATAATAGAGGTTAAGATAACCTTATCTGCAACACTTAACGCCTCAATAAATTCATCTTTTAAAAGAGCGGTACGCGAAAAGGTGAATGGCTGGAAAACCGCTATTACGCGGTTGTAATTAAGTTCTTTTGCGGCTTTAAGTGTAGCCTTAATTTCGGTTGGATGATGGGCATAATCATCAGCCAAGGTAAAGCCGTTATATTCACCTAAAAACTCAAAACGTCTGCCGGCGCCTGTAAACTGCTCAATAGCTTCCTTTATTCCCTTGGCAGATACACCTTGTTCATAACACACTGCAAAAGCGGCTAAGGAATTGAGCACATTATGCCTTCCAGGTGCTTTAAGGCAAATACTTGCTAATTTTTCGCCTTTTTTCATAACATCATAGCAAAAACCAAATTTGCCCGAAGCAATATTTTGAGGATAATATTCATTTTTACTTTCAAATCCGAATGTTACAATTTCTGCATCTATTTCCTTTGCGGCTTTAACGCAAAGTTCATCATCGCCGTTTATATAAGCTTTACTTGACATTTTAAGAAACTTATGAAATGATAAAACAAGATTATCCATGGTTTTAAAATAATCAAGATGGTCGTTATCAATATTAAGAAGCACCGAAATATCAGGGCTCATCTGCAAAAATGTATCTACAAACTCACAAGACTCGCAAACAAAGGTTTCGCTTTTTCCTGCTATACCGTTAGAATTAATCATTGGCAACCTTCCGCCGATAACTGCGGTAGGTTCCATCTTGTTTAAAAGCAAAATTTGTGTTATCATAGATGTAACGGTGGTTTTGCCGTGAGTTCCGCAAACACCTATAACATTATCATAATAGCGGGTGAGCGCGCCTAAAAGGTGGCTTCGCTCCATTGTTGGAATACCTTTTCTCTGAGCTTCTACAATTTCGGGGTTATCGCGGCTTATTGCGGCAGAATAAACAACCAACTCGGCGTCTTCAATATTTTCGGCATTATGCCCCATGTAAACCTTAATCCCTAAATTTTTAATTCTTTTAAGAGGATCACTCTCGTTATTATCAGAGCCTGTTAAGATATATCCCTTACTATGAAGAATTTCAGCTAACGGACACATTCCACTGCCGCCTATACCTATCATATGAATACGCTTTACATTCTCTATAATTTTATCTTCTGCTCTAAGCTTTTTCACAAAGGTCACCTCTTAGTACTATAATATATCATTATAGTACTATTTAGAGAAAAAATAAACACTTTTTTGTAAGGAGATTAAAAAATATGCTAAAAATACCTCCTAAAACAGAATATGTGATAAAAAAACTAGCCGAAAACGGCTTCGAGGCCTATATTGTCGGTGGTTGTGTGAGAGATATGCTGCTTGGCATTACTCCGTTTGATTCTGACGTTACCACTAATGCAACGCCACAAGAGGTAATAAACCTCTTTGAAAAAACAGTGCCAACAGGTATTAAACACGGAACAGTTACTGTAATTATAGAAAATGAGCCCATTGAAGTTACAACCTTTAGATGTGAAAGCGGTTATACTGACAACCGACATCCCGAAAGCGTTACATTTGTTTCTTCACTCAAAGAAGATTTGGCACGCCGCGATTTTACGGTTAATGCCTTAGCATATAATAACGATAATGGATTAAAAGACTTTTTTGGCGGACAAGAAGATTTAAAAACCCGAACTTTGCGAGCTGTGGGCAACCCTAATACACGTTTTTCCGAAGATGCGCTTCGTATTCTGCGCCTTTTCAGATTTGCCGCAACACTAGAATTTGAAATAGAAAGCAATACCCTTGAAGCCGCCCTTTCGCTTTCAAAAAACCTTAGTACAATAAGCCGCGAAAGGATAGCTGTAGAGCTTAAAAAAGCAATTATCGGAAAAAACTCAAAAGTTTTAAGAAACTTAATTTTAAGTGGTGGTCTTGAATTTTTAAATATTAAAAAATGCCCTGATTTTAAAATAATAAATCTCTGCCGTGATAGTGAAATGCTTTCCCTCTTCCTGCTCTTTTATTTGTCAGATAGTGATGTTACAAAGGCTTGTGAAAGTTTAAAACTTTCAAACAGTTATAAAGCATATTTTAAAAATATGCTTTCTCTTTTAAACCTGCCCTACCCTAAGGATAAAGCAGAAATTAAAGAAATGCTCAGAATTTCTTCTAAAGAGTTATTTTATGATTACTTGAAATTTAAATCCGCTTGCGGTATTGATACTAATAACCAAGGTGTTATGTTAACCGAAATCTTAGAAAATTCAGAGCCATACCTTATATCTCACCTGAAACTTTGCGGCAAAGACCTTGAAAGTTTGGGTTTTAAGGGTACAAAAATCGGTGAAATACTCGAAACACTGAGAAAAGAAGTTATAAAAAATCCTCACATAAACACGCGTGAAAAATTACTCGGTATAGTTAAAAACCTTTAGCAAAATAAGATTAGTGCCATAAACTGTAATGAGCACTAATCTTATTTTTTTGGATTGATTATATGAAAAAAATTACAATTATAGGCGGCGACGACCGCCTGAAGATTTTGAAAAAGGAACTAATGGGCAAAGGTTATGCCGTAGATACCATAGGTCTGTTTGAGGACGATTACGGAGATATTACTTCTTCTGACATAATCATCTTCCCCGTTCCTACCACAAAGGACGGCGAATATGTTTTCTGTCCCTTGACCGACAGGAAATTAAAACTCAGTGAATTAGCAGAAAAAATAGGTAACGACCAGCTTATTTTAAGCTGTAACTATACATTCTCTAATAAAAAATGTGTGGATTACGGCGCGTTAGACAGTTATGCTCTGCTTAACGCCGTTCCCACAGCTGAGGGTGCAATTAAAATAGCAATTGAAAACACGTCTTACACTATTTGGAAATCAAAAATTTTAGTTATCGGATACGGCAGAGTAGGAAAAATTTTAGCAAACCGACTAAAAGCTCTTGGCGCAAATGTTACTGTTAGTGCCCGAAAACCTGCCGATTTTGGACTTTTAGACGCTTTGGGTTTTGACTACAT